>JBMYQZ010000020.1:0-19780 GCA_049601855.1 Limisphaerales bacterium
ATGATTCGCTGGCTCGCATTGCTCACGGTCTGCACGGCTCTCCCTGGCTTCGCAGCCAGACCGAACGTCCTCTTCATCGCCATCGACGATCTGCGCCCGGAACTCGGTTGCTACGGATCTACGTCGATCAAGTCGCCGAATATCGATGCGTTGGCGAAAACCGCCGTGACCTTCGAACGCGCGTATTGCCAGGTGGCCGTCTGCAATCCTTCACGGGTGAGCATCATGACCGGACTTCGCCCCGACACCACCAAGGTCTGGGATCTGATTACGCGATTTCGGGAAACGACACCGGACGCTGTTACCATTCCTCAACATTTCAAGAAACACGGCTACTACGCCGCATCATTCGGAAAGATCTTTCACAACCCCTGGCCCGATAACCAGTCATGGAGCGAACCCCACGCCTGGCCGAAGAACTCGAAGCTCTGGTCGGCAGAAGCAAGGAAACGATTGGCGGATCACCGCGAACAAATGAAAGCCGATGGCAAGAGCCAAGCCGCGATTCGTCGCATGCGGGCACAGGCGACGGAAATCGTCGATATTCCGGACAGCGAGCACATTGATGGAGCGATTGCCGATCAGGCTCTGAAAGCCATGCGCCGCTTGGCCAAACGCGAGGAGCCGTTCTTCCTGGCAGCGGGATTCGTTCGACCGCATCTGCCTTTCGTCGTTCCGCGGAAGTATTGGGAGATGCATGACCGCGAAAAGATCCCACTCGCCGAGAATCGTTTCCTCCCGCGCAATTCGCCGAGTTTCGCAATGAATACGATGTATGAACTGCGGGACTACTTCGACTACTCGCACACCGACGATCCGAGATACGGCACGTTGACCGAAGCACAGCAACGGGAACTCAAGCACGGTTACTACGCCTCGGTCAGCCTGATCGATGCGCAAGTCGGGCGCTTGCTCGGAGAATTGGAAAAACTCGGACTCGCGGAAAACACCATTGTCGTGCTTTGGGGTGACCACGGCTGGAAGCTCGGCGAGCACAACAGTTGGTGCAAACAGTCGAACCACGAGATCGACAACCGCGTGCCCTTGATCGTCCGGGCTCCGGGCGCCAAGGCAAGCGGCAAGAAGGCGAGAGGATTGGTGGAATTCGTCGATGTCTATCCGACGCTCTGCGAACTAGCCGGACTTCCTGTTCCTGATGTCCTCGAGGGAAAAAGCCTGAAGCCAATTCTGGAGGACGCGAACAGTTCTGTGAAAGAGATCGCGATCAGCCAATACAAACGGCGCCAACGCAATCGCGAGCTGATGGGGTACACGATGCGGACGGATCGATATCGCTACGTGGAGTGGCTGGATCGCGCAACGGCCAAGATGATCGATCAAGAACTCTACGATCACAGCACCGATCCGCAGGAAAACGAGAACATCGCCTTCGATGGCGATCGCAATTTGCTCGATCGTCTCAGCGGTAAGTTATGGGACAGCATCGAGCGGCCGAAACCGACGGGGCAGGCGCGTCCGCGTTTGACGTTTCACAACCAGTCGCGACAGGCGATCACCATCTATTGGGACAAGCCAGGTGGCCCGCCGAAGAAGGTTGCCGTCGTGCCCATTGGCGGACGACATGTCAGCAATACAACCCTCGGGCATCGTTTTCTGATTCATGGCAATGCCACTGACTTTAAGACGAACGTCACGGTGCGACGCAAAAACCAGACCTACACGCTGCGGGCCGGAAAGGGGCCAATGGTTCCCAAAAAGAAGGCACAGAATGACCAACGCCCCAACATCCTGTTTCTGATGGCAGACGACTGGTCGCATCCCCATGCCGGCGCGCTGGGGGATCCGGTAGTGCAGACTCCCACCTTCGATCGCATTGCCCGCGAAGGCGTCTTGTTCGCGAACGCGTTTGTGTCCGCACCGTCATGCACACCCAGTCGTCACGCAGTGGCCAGTGGACAGTATCATTGGCGACTCGGCGGAGGCGTAAACCTTGGCGGCTCCATCCCCAAGGAGACACCGGTATACCCGGATCTTCTGGCCGAGGCTGGCTATGCGACGGGGTTTTCACGGAAGGGAACTGCGCCCAGCAAGCACGTCCACAGAGGCAATGATCCATTCGGTGATCGGTATCGAAACTTTGAGGAGTTCTACGCACAACGGGAAAAGGGAACGCCTTTTTGTTTCTGGTATGGGGCGGGGGAACCGCACCGTCCCTACGATTGGCAGGCGAGCAAGCGGGCGGGAATGGACCTGTCCCGCATCAAGGTACCGGCCTGTCTACCCGACAACGACACGGTCCGAACAGACCTCGGTGATTACTACCTGAAGGTTCAACGCTATGACCGGGATTCAGCCCGGATGATTGCGTTACTGGAGGAGAACGGCGAATTGGAAAACACGATCATCGTGATGAGTGGTGACAACGGGATGCCGTTTCCACGATGCAAAGCCACTTTGTACGATATGGGCACCCGTGTGCCTCTTGCCGTTCGCTGGGGGAAGAAGATCAAAGGCGGACGGACAGTCTCTGATTTCGTCAGCCTGTGCGATTTGGCTCCGACATTTCTGGAAGCGGCCGGATTGAAGTCCGTTGCGGCCATGACCGGCCGATCGCTGCTTCCGATTCTGCGATCCAACAAGGCAGGGCAGGTGGAGGCAGATCGGACCTTTGCACTAACCGGAATGGAACAGCATGTTTATCCGTATCCGTCGCGGGCCTTGCGGACCAAAGACTTCCTCTACATCCGAAAATTCGATACTGACAAATGGCCGACCGGGGAAGTGAAGGGGCACAATCCTGATTACGACTTCGTGAAAACTCCGTGGCCAACCGAGCGCGGCGCCTTCTCTTTCAATATCGATCCCGGTCCCACGAAACAGTATCTCCGGTTGCACCGTGACAGTACCGACGTGAAACGCTTTGCCGAACTGTCCTTTGCCAAGCATTCGTCCGAGGAGCTTTACGATCTCCGACAAGATCCCGATCAACTGCGCAATGTGGCTGGAGAATCGCAGTATCGAAAGACCCGCGACCGGCTACGACGCCAACTGAAAGCCGAACTTTTGAAATCGGAAGATCCTCGGTCGGCCATCGACGGATACCAGACGGAGTTTATCGAAGGATGGGCCGTTCGCGTCAGTGAACGGTTGCGCGCCAAGGAACCTGAAGCGACCGATCAGGCCCTCAAACTGTTGCGCGAACAATGCCGCAAGGTGATCGACGTATTGCCCAAACGCACCTTGGTAAAGGTTCGCACCGTCCCGATCTGGATGTCTTTGCCTGCTCCCGGTCGCCGCCCCACCGGGGAGTATCACGACGACCCCATCTGGTTGCGGCGCAACGGACTGAATCCGGCGAAAGCAAAAGGAATTGAGTTTTCCAACATTCCGATCTTCGAGGCCGAGATCAAGCGGATGCCGATGCTGTTGCTACACGAGTTGGCGCATGCGTTTCACAATCAGGAATTGGGGCACGACCACAAAGGTGTGTTAGATCTGTATCGACGGGCCAAAAGAAGCGGCGCCTACGACAAGGTCGCTCGCAAGAACTATGAATCGCAGAAGGCTTATGCGATGAACAATCAGATGGAGTACTTCGCCGAAACGACGGAGGCGTATTTCGGGGAGAACGATTTCTATCCCTTCAACCGTGCGGATCTGAAAAAGCATGATCCCAAGATGTTCGAACTACTCGGCAAACTCTGGGAAGAGAAATAGCCGAATCGGTGAGATCCTTTTGAGACACAACACCGGAAAGCCTGAGACCTTCGCTACTTCGCTGCGGAAGAGTTCCAGACCCAGTCGCCGCGTTCTCGGATCCGCTCATTCGGCTTCTTTTCCTTCCACTCGATTTTCCCGCCGTTGTCCTTGGTGTCAGCGCCCAGGGAATAGATGACGTAGTCATCGCCGGATGTATGGTAGACATAGTTGTCGCCGTTCACCGGATCGTGCGGAAGTTCGGGTAGGAATTCGGGTACGAGATCGGTCAGGATAGAGGGGATGTTCTGATGCTTGTTGCGGTACTGCTCGATCGCACACGCGAGCCTGACCTGATCAATTTCGGCTTGGCCCTCGGCGTATCTCTGGAGCGCCTTGGTTACAGCGGGAAACATCAAGGCGGCAGCGACACGGTAGATATGAAACTCCCCGAACGTTTCCTGCAAATGTGCCCCAGATTCTTCAGCCTTCTCCAAGTGGATGATCTTCTTTGTGAAATCGACCGGTTCCAGAATGTACTCGTCATACATTCGTCCCATGACGACGAGGTTTTGATAGAATATCCCACTGGGCGCCCAGCGGAAGAAGACACCCGCGCCTTGTTTCTGGCTGAGGATTTCGAAGTTGTCGCGATATTTGAGCAAGGTGCTGACCCCAAGTGCTCGTTCACCTCGGATGGCCTGACGATACTCGGCAACGAAATCGGTCGATCGCAGACGTTTCTCAATGATCGCCAGATGTTCCGGGCTCCACTGTTTGCGAACCATTCCTTCCCAAACGACTGCGCTGATCTGCGAATTCAGGGCGATGTGGACCAGCCCCGAGATCAAGACGGGTTCGTGCCGAAACGATTCGGTGAAGCGAATGATCAACAGCAATTCCTGCAGTGCTTCATCCGGCCGTTTCTCCGCCAATAAACTGACCGCCTTGAGATGGGAAACGCGGGCGAATTTGCGAAGAAGAGTCAGGTGCGGCAGGAGGCATGCAAAGCCTTCGTCCACATGAATTGGAAACTGTGCATGAGGCCGTTTCGCAGCCTGGTGCAATTCGTTGAACTCCTTGTCGTAGTGACTCAAAGCCAGAAGTATCTCTCGCGCAGCGAAGTTGGTATCGAAGGCGGCCGATGCACCTACGGCAGGTCCGGTATCCTGATGGACGATCACTTTGGAGAGCTGCTCGGCGGGCAGGCTGAAATTGGTATCCGCCCTCAACTTGCTCTGCCAGCTGCCGAGATCCGTCAGTCGTTGTTTATGCCGTTTGGTCAGTGAACGATCTTCGAATTGCCCCAGACCATGGAACTTGTCGAGACGCGCTTTCCGGGTCGCGTCATTCCACCGGGCTTCCGGCCAGTCCGTCGCGTGTTTACCCGGGGAGCCGGTATACTCGTAGTCGAGCAGAGGAGCCAGGAGCGGGGTCATCGCGAAGTTCTCCGCGTCAGGAACCGGCGGTGGCATCAGATCCTTGGGTTTCAAGGTCTCGCCGGCCTCTGCCATCTCGGCCTTGAACTGGTTCCACGCGCGTTTACCGCGAATGCCTTCGACAAGATAGATCACCGCAATCAGGGTGATCAACACCGCGAGGCCAATGAGAACACGTCGCGCAATCTTCCAGCAGAACAGCCAGTCCCAAGTCCTCACAAAGAGGTTTGGCTTCGATTCCTTTGCTTGGGGCTCTGTTTGAGTTTCGTTGGTATCAGGCATGGATGAAGTGGTTTCGGTTGCGGCTTTGATGGATCACGTCGGGTTTTGTGTCGGCCGTGGTTTGCGTACGTTGTTGCATCGGTAGACCAAGTTCTGCTCGTAAGGCATTGTGGTATCGTTCCCAGACAGGTGTCTTAGGAGGAGGGTTTTCAGCGGCCTTTGGGGCAGGGGAGTCAACCGCGATCGAAGTGGCACCCACGATCAGCAACACACTCCAGACTGCGGCGAGCGAAGCCCAGATCTTTCGCGGTTCCCAGAACAGTTGCGACCAAGCCTCGGCGAACAAGCCGGCGACAGTGGTTCGCGGCGTTTCACGCAGATCAGCCACGACCTGGTTACGAATCGCGTCCAGAGCGCGCGTGGCGTCAGCGTGTTGCGTCAGCAGGATATCTTTCGGTGATTTCATTTTCTGACTCCAACAGTTTGCGGAGGGTTTTCTTGGCGTAGTGCAGGCGGGACTTGACCGTGCCTGTTTTCGAACCGGTGATGTCGGCAATCTCTTCGATGGAAAACTCCTCCAGGAAAAAGAGGACGATTACCCCGCGATGCGGCTCCGGCAGTTTCTCGATCTGTTCATGCAGATGGGATTCGCGTTCCGCGGCAATCATCCAATCTTGAGGCATTGGATCCTCCGATGCCTCAAGATCTTGATCAGGAAGCGGTTCGACTTCCTTATGCTTCCGCCAGTGCCCGGCGCACTTCTGCCGCGCGATGCTGAAGAGCCAGGAGACGAAGCGTTCGTCGTTCTTCAGGGAACCGAGATATTTCGTCGCGGCGATGAAGGTTTCCTGCACCAGGTCGAGGGCGATTGTCTCGTTGCGGACCATCTTAATCACGAAGACATAGACGGGGAGTTGATGAGCGCGGAACAACGCATCCCAGGCATCCGCGTCTCCGCGGCGGGCGGCCTGTACTATTGCTGTGTCGACTTCACCCACGATGTCTTTCTGCTTAACCGAATGCCGCCGAAGCGGAAAGGTTCAAACGGAGGTTGAGAATCTGAGAGCTTCGAATTGCCGCTGGTCGTGGCTGCGGCTATAAGCATCTTTTCCATGAAGAAATTGACCAATTCTGCCGGGTTATTCGCCTGTCTCGCACTCGGTCTGGTGTTCTGCTCCTGCGGGGTGGAGCAGAAGATCTCCGATCCCACTTTATCAGCCGCCCTTGCTCCCGAGAAACCCCGGGTCGCGCTCATCATGAAGTCGTTGGCCAACGATTTCTTCAAGACCATGGCTGACGGCGCCGAGGCTCACCAAAAGGAGAACTCCGATTCCTATGATCTGATCGTCAATGGCATCAAGAACGAGACCGACCTCGCCGCGCAGGTGAATCTCGTGGAGCAAATGGTCGCGCAAGACGTTGATGCCATCGTTATCGCCCCCGCCGATTCGAAAGCCTTGGTTCCGGCCTTGAAGAAGGCCCAGGCAGCTGGCGTGCTCGTCATCAATATCGACAACAAATTGGATACCGAGGTCCTGAAACAGGCCGAACTCAAGGTCCCCTTCGTCGGACCGGACAACCGCGAAGGTGCCAAGCAAGTGGGTGAAGCCCTGGCCGCCAAACTTACCAAGGGCGACAAGGTGGCGATCATTGAAGGGATCACCACCGCCTTCAATGGCCAGCAACGTCGCCAGGGTTTCGAGGATGCCATGAAGGCAGCAGAGATGAAGATCGTCAGCACCCAGAGCGGACAATGGGAGATGGCCAAGGCCAACAACATCGCCGCCGCCATGCTCAGCGAGCACCCGGATCTGAAGGCTATTCTCTGCGCCAATGACAACATGGCATTAGGTGCGGTGGCGGCAGTGAAATCCGTCAATCAAAGCGGCAAGGTGGCCGTGGTCGGTTTCGACAACATCAGCGCCGTGCAGTCAATGCTGCAAGATGGCCGAATCCTCGCCACCGCCGATCAGTACGCCGGCAAATTGGCCGTGTTCGGCATCGACGCCGCCATTCAGATTCTCAACGGCGACACTCCACCGGCTGACAAGACGACCGCAGTGGATCTTGTGACCAAGGAAACGCTCGCCGCCACGGCCAAGTAAATGACCACCGTCCGCAAGCTGATTGCCGAATACGCGGCGATGGCGGGGATCTGGGTCGGTCTCATCGTCGTCTTCAGCCTCACGAGCGAACACTTCCTCAATCAACACACCGTCCCGCTCATCGCAAACCGCATTCCACCGCTGACATTGATCGCGGTGGGAATGACCTTCGTGCTGATTATCGGGGGCATCGATCTTTCGGTCGGTTCCGTCATGGGATTGGGCGGGGCATTGCTGGGTGTTACCCTCGTTGATTGGAACTGGTCGCTGCCAATGGCGATTTCACTCGCGATTCTGGCAGGCGCGGCAGTGGGACTGGTAAACGGAGGTGTGAGCGCCGGGATCGGCATTCCATCATTCATCGTGAGCCTTGGCATGTTGGAGATCGCGCGAGGACTGGCCTACATGGCCACGGATTCCCAAACCAAGTTCATTGGTGCCAAGATCGACCACTTGGGAAACCCGATCGCCGGGCTGGGTCTCCCTCCCGCCTTTATCATGGCCATCTTCACCGTCATCGCGGGACAGGTGCTGTTGAGATGCACTGCCTTTGGGCGACGCGTGCTTGCGATTGGCGCAAACGAAAATGCGGCTCATCTGGCGGGAATCCGCACGCGAAGCCACAAGATTATTGTCTTTACGATGGCCGGTGCCCTCGCCGGATTGGCCGCGGTGTGCTACACCGCCCGACTTCCGAGCGCGGATCCAAACGCTGGTAGCGGCCTGGAATTGTCCGCGATCGCAGCGGTCGTCATTGGTGGCACAAGCCTTATGGGGGGCAGGGGATCGGTGGTGAATTCCTTCTTCGGAGTACTCATCATCGCCACCCTTGATCACGGTTTGAACCACACGGGCGCCTCCGAGACGTCCAAACGGGTGATCACCGGCATGGTGATTATCGTGGCAGTAATTGTGGACTCCATCCGGGAACGTTGGACAAACTCTCGAGCAAGACATGAAACGAACTCTTAGCCTCATCGCCGCGCTTTCCTGCGCCGGCCTCGTCGCCACGGCCGCCACGAAACCAGTGCCCATCATTTTCGATACCGACATGGGCAATGACATTGACGACGCCATGGCGCTGGCCATGATCCATAATTTGGAGAAGCGCGGACATTGCCAACTGCTCGCGGTCACCAGCACGAAGGACCACCCCAAGTCGGCCGCCTTCATCGACATGCTGAACACTTTCTACGGCCAACCGGACATTCCCGTTGGCGCGGTTCGCAATGGCGCGACACCGGAAGAGGGTCGTTATTTGAAACTCGTCGATGAACCCAAGAAGTATCCCCACGATCTGAAGAGCGGAAATGACGCACCGAATTCCATCCAATTGCTGCGGAAAGTGCTGGCGGCTCAACCCGACGGATCCGTCGTGCTCGCACAGGTTGGTTTCTTCACGAATTTCAAACGCCTGCTCGAATCCGTTCCCGATCAGAACTCCCGGTTGACCGGTCGCGAGTTGATCAAGAAGAAGGTGCGGTTGCTGTCCATCATGGCCGGTTCCTTCCAGACCATTCGTGATAACAACCACTACCTCGAATACAACGTGAAGAAGGACATTCCGTCCGCGCAAAAGCTCGCGAAGGATTGGCCCACAAGAATTGTCTGGAGCGGTTTCGAAATCGGCATCGCTGCGACCTATCCCCACGTGAGCATTGAGCGCGACTTCGAGTATGTGCCGCATCACCCGGTGAAAGACGGCTACTATGCCTACATCCCACCACCGCATGACCGACCAACCTGGGATCTCACCGCCGTGCTTTACGCCATCCAACCCGATCGTGGTTACTTCAATCTGTCCACCTCGGGCCAGGTAACCGTGGAGAACGACGGTTTCACCCGCTTCACGCCAAAGAAGAACGGCCGCGATCGTTTCCTGATTCTCGACCAACTCAAACTCGCCAGGCTCCGTGAGGCCTTGGTGCAACTGACCAGCGAACCGCCGATCAAATGACGCACGCGCGACTACTGGCTTGCTTGTTGCTCACCGTCCTTGGCTTAAGCGCACCGGGGGCGCCGCGAGGGATCATTTTCGACACGGATATCACCGGTGATGTGGATGATGTCCTAGCCTTGGCCATGTTGCATAGTCTGACCGATCGCGGCGCGTGCGAACTGAAGGCGGTGACAATCTCCAAGAAAAATGTTCTGGCAGCGCCGTTCGTCGATGCGGTGAACACATTCTACGGACGCCCAAATTTGCCCATCGGTGTCTCCGTGAACGCGCCTCATCGGGACAGCAAGTACCTGCATCTGATCAAGGACCGAAATGCGTATCCGCACGACTTGAAGCAAGCCGAGAACGCCGTGTCACTGCTTCGCCGCGTGCTTGCTGCCTCCGAGGAGCGATCGGTCGCGATCGTGCAGGTTGGATTGGCCGTGAACATCGCAGATCTAATCGATTCCAAACCGGATCAATATTCTCCTCTTTCTGGGATAGAGCTGATTCGAAAGAAGGTTCATCACCTCTCCGTGATGGCTGGCGCCTTCGAGACAATTCGGGGCAACAACCACTATCTCGAGGCAAATGTGCGCAACCACGTGCCCTCGATGCAGAAACTCGCAAGTGAATGGCCCGCGGAAGTGTCGATCATCTGGAGCGGATTCGAAATCGGCATTGCCGCGGCTTATCCCAGGGAAAGCATTGCGAAGGATTTTGAGTACGTCCCACAACACATCGTGAAGGAGGCCTACCTGCTTCACAGCGGACCTAATCACGATCGTCCCACATGGGATCTTACCAGCGTGCTTTACTCGGTCTATCCCGATCGCGGGTATTTCGACCTGTCATTTCCCGGGCGAGTCACGGTCGCTGACGACGGTTATACCCGTTTTGATTCGGCGGCGACCTGGCGGGGAGATGCCAAAGCCGTAGAACGTGCCCCGGCACATCGCAAGCGAGATCGATTCCTCAAGATGTCACCGTCGCAAGCAACCCGGGTCAAGGAGGCACTCGTTCACCTGGTCGCGCAACCACCTCGTAAGAAATGAGATCCCTCATCCTTTCCTTCCTGGCGCTGATCGCGCTGACAGCTTCGGCAAGACAACCCAACGTCATCGTCGTGATGACCGATGATCAGGGTTACGGAGAACTTTCGGTACATGGCAACCCGGTCCTCAAGACACCGTATTTGGATCGATGGCACTCGGAAGGAATTCGTCTCGGTGATTTCCATGTTGCGCCGATGTGCACCCCGTCTCGCGGCCAATTCCTCACCGGCATGGATGCCGCCCGCAACGGTGCGATCAATGTCAGCAGCGGTCGAACTCTGCTGCGGCGGGATCTGCCAACCATCGCCAATGTATTCCGCAAAGGCGGCTATAAGACAGGCTTGTTCGGTAAGTGGCATCTTGGCGACACGTTCCCATATCGACCGCAGGATCGTGGATTCCAAGAGGTGGTCTGGTTTCCGTCATCGCATATCAATTCGACGCCCGACGTGTGGAACAATGACTACTTCAACGATGCGTATCGCACCCAGCACGGTCTCAGGAGCTTCAAGGGATATTGCACCGACGTCTTTTTCAGCGTGGGAATCAACTGGATGAAGGAACGGGTAAAACGCGGTGAACCTTTCTTTTGCTTCCTCCCCATGAACGCACCGCACTGGCCGCACTTCGTACCCAAGCAGTATCGCGAAGCCATGAAACGAGACTTCGCCGCCGCGGAAAGGGCAGGGCGGGTGAAGGTGACGCCACCCGGCAAGCGCGATGCGTTGATCTCCTACCTGGCGATGATCAAGAACATCGATGACAACGTCGGCCGCTTGGATTCCTTCCTGCAGAAAACCGGAATTGTAGATGATACAATTGTGGTATTCTTGACCGACAACGGGAGCACCTTCGGCCCGGACTATTTCCCTGCCGGCATGCGCGGTCGCAAGACCCAACTCTGGGAAGGTGGTCATCGGGTGCCGTGCTTCATTCGCTGGAAGAACGGGCAGCTCGGCAAGCCACGTAACGTCGGAGGATTAACCCACGTGCAGGACCTGTTGCCGACTCTTGCCAGCTTCTGTGAACTGCCGATCCCGTCCGACCTCGACGGCATCGACCTGGCGCCCGTGTTTCGTGGCGAAGCCGCCGTCGCCGACGAACGCATGCTCGTCATCAACTACAGCCGCATGCCTCACGGATTTGAGTATCCGTCCCCGGACAGCCAATCCATCATGCGACGCGAAGGAGCCGGGGTTCTCTGGAAACGTTGGCGATTTCTCGAGGATAAAGCCCTGTATGACCTCGCTACCGACCCGCTGCAAAAGAAGAACGTCATCGAAGAACATCCGAAGATTGTCGAGAAGATGCGTGCCCGGCTCGAAGAATGGTGGGGCAGCGTCAAGGACCAGGCGAATGAGCCTCAAGCGGTCGTGATTGGCCACCCCAACGAAAACCCGGTCATGCTGACTGCCTGCGAATGGCTTGACGTTTTTATCGATCAACAGCAACAGGTCCGGCGGGCGGATCTGAAGAACGGCTGGTGGGAAATCGATGTCGCCGAGGCCGGCCAGTACGACTTGGAGTTACGGCGCTGGCCCAGAGAATCGAACTTGGCCATCCGTGCGGGCACTCCGGCCATCAGGATGACCGATGGCACTTTCGTGGAAGGCGTGAAGCTGCCCATTACTCGGGCGCGCATCCGCTTCGGCACACGCCCCGGGCAAACTAAACCCGTTGGCCCAACCACCAAGGGCGTCACCTTTACCGTGAGCTTGCCAAAGGGCCGCACCCGTCTGCACACGTGGTTTGACGACGACCGAAGACAGACGGTTGTCGGTGCCTATTACGTATACGCGAACCGAAAATGAAAACGATCATCGCAGTCCTGTTTATTGGAATCAGCCTCACCACGGCTACCACGCCGAAGGCTGCCTGGACCTTTCATGCGGGCAGTTCCAAGCACGACAAGATTCGTGCCCTGACGGTGGATCACAATGGAAACACCATCATCACCGGCGAGTTCTCCGCCACTGCCAAATTCGGAGACATCGAACTGACGGCAAACGGAGCCTTGGACCTGCTCATCGCCAAACTGGATTCCAAGGGACGACTGCTCTGGGCCAGGTCCTTTGGCGGCGAGAAAATCGATCGCGGGTACGCAGTCGCGACGGATGCCGCAGGGAATTCTTACATCACCGGACATTTCCAAAGTGAAACGCTCGCCTTCGACACTACTGTTCTCACAAACCGAGGTGACTACGACATATTCGTGGTCAAGCTGGATTCCTCCGGAAACCCAATCTGGGCACAAAGCGCCGGCGGGCCAGCCTACGATTTCGGGCACGGAATTGGGGTGGATCCCAAGGGCGGTATCTGGGTGTCGGGCATGATTCGAAGAGAGGGTGATTTCGGTTCCATTGCCGCCCAATCCGGCATGGGACCTTTCGTTGTGAGATACACGAACGCCGGAGCAGTCGAATGGACCTGGCAAATGCAGGGAAAGGGGAGTGGCAGCGCGCACGAATTGTGCGTCGATCAGAATGGGAACGCTTACGTTGGCGGATTCTTTGCCGGCGGAGGCAAACTGGGAACGCACTCGGTCAAGACCAGCAAAGGCAGAGACCTCTTTGCCGCCAAACTCTCGCGCTCCGGGGAGTTTCAATGGGTGTTTCAAGCGGGCGGAGCTTCCGATGGGCTCGTGAGTGGCATCGCCGCAGATCGACACGGAAACTGTTTCATCGGAGGCATGTTCAAGGCGACAGCTCGACTGGGCAATCGCACATTTACCAGCGCCGGGGACCATGATTTTTACCTTGCGAAACTGAATGCAAAGGGACGTGCCCAATGGGCCGCGCATGCAGGTGGTCCATCCATTGACTATGGATTGGGACTCGCCGTAGATGCCCGGGGGAATGCCTTGCTGACCGGCGAAACCACCGGCGACGTCGATGTTGCGGGAAAGCGGTTTCGACAGATCGGAAAGCGCGATCTCTACGCCGCCAAATTTTCACCCGAGGGCAAATTGATCTGGGCTTGGCAGGCGGGAGGAACCTTGAACAGCCTGAGCTACACGGCTGGTTGTGGCCCCGATGGACTCAACGTGATTGGCGGTGCATTCTCGGGTAAAATCGAGATTGATGGAGGGACGTTTGGCAGCCATGGAAGCAACGACATCATTGTGATCGCTCTCCGCGATTGACCCGATCTTCACACGGGCCGGCAAATTTCGCGGCACATGACCGGATTTTTCCAACCATAAACCCCGGCGCTCATTGTTGGAGCAGGGAAGGGGCGTAATCTGGGGCCGTCTTGTCAACCAGCACCCACCAACTTCAGACCGCTCATATCGTAGAACAATTCTGCGCCCGTTTTGGTTGTCAACCCGAGGGCATTGCCTCGGCCCCTGGACGGGTGAATCTGATCGGTGAACATACGGACTATAATGACGGCTGGGTCCTCCCTTTGGCCATCGACCGCAGTTGCCATATCGCGGCGGCCCCCAACGATTCCAATGAGATCGTCGTGTATTCCAAGGAGCGTGACAAAGAACACCGTTTCTCGCTTTGCGATTTGGAGCCGAAGGCCAATGGAAACTTCTCGGACTATGTCCGCGGCGTGGTGGCCGGTTTCTGCTCCACCGGCGCATCCGTCGGTGGTTTCAACGCGTTCATCTCGTCCGACGTGCCGCTGGGTTCCGGTCTGAGCAGCAGCGCCGCCTTGGAGGTTGCAACCGCCACTGTATTGGAGGCACTCACGGGACGAATACTTCCGCTACTCGAAAAAGCCCGTCTTTGCCAACAAGCCGAGCATGACTTTGTCGGCGTACCCTGCGGCTTGATGGATCAATACGCCAGTGTATTTGGTCGCGCAGATCAACTTATACTCCTCGACTGCCAAGCGAATCAATCGGAGTACGTCGCCTTTGATGTCGACGCAGTTGAATTGCTGGTGATCAACACCAACGTCCGTCATTCGCTTGCCGATTCCGAATATGCGCTCCGGAGGAAGACCTGCGAATCAGCAGCAGCCAAACTTGGCACCAACAACCTTCGTTCCGTTTCCTTGACCGATCTGGATGAGGACAAGCTGACCCTGACGGAACTCAAACGCGCCCGTCATGTTCTCACTGAAAATGATCGGACTCGTCAGGCGGTGGAGTCTGTGCGCCAGAGAAATTGGAACGGCGTTGGCGAACAGATGTACCTCAGTCACGCATCCCTGCGCGATGACTACGAAGTGAGCTGTCTCGAGTTGGATGTGGTGGTGGAAATCTGCCGAGACATCGGCGTTGAAGGAGGCGTATTCGGTGCACGCATGACCGGCGGAGGATTTGGCGGCTGCGCCATCGCGTTGATCGGGACGAGCAAGGCCGGGCAGATACGGGATCGCATCGATCGGGATTATTTGACGCGCACCCAAGCCCACCCGACTATGTTCACCGTGCGACCAGGGCAGGGCGCCCGCAGACTCGATCCGGTCTGCACCTAGAGGCCCATCGGGCATAAACCTGATCCAAGTACGATTGGAAATACCACGTTCGTGTCCTATTCTGGACACATGCGATTTTTGATGCCGATTTGTCTGCTCATCCTGCTTGCCGGGGCAGCCGAAAGTGCCGAACCGGTAAAGCCGAACAGAGACGCTGCTGGCTACAGCATGGCCAAGGTCGGAATCCTTCCAATTACGGCGGGCTGGGGAAACCCCATCGTCTTCACTGAGCAGGTGATCGCGTTCGAGGGAGACGCAAATCAACTGAAGGCCGCCAATTTCGAACAACAGTTCACCAATTGTCTGACCCAGCTGTCGTTCATACTCAGGAACGTTCAGTGCGACTTCACAAAACTCCTGCGCTTGAATCTGTATCTCGAAAGCGACCAGGATCGCGTCCGAGCCCAGGCCTATATCGACCGACTCCTGCCCGGCACCACGTCCCAGACATTTGTCACCGGCAAGCTCGAACATACCAACGCCCTGGTGGCCATGGACGCCATCGGGCTGACAATGATCCCCAAGAAGAGTCAGCGGTCGACCGCACAGCGCATGAACCGACTTCCACAAGGTCGCCACGGTTTGGTCGCCCGCTTGTTGATGCCCCAGCGACAGTTGTTCATCTCCGGACAAGCCGTGCGGGCGGATAGCCTCCGCGAAGCGACCCGGGCGACCATGACACAACTGGGCAAATTGCTCCGGCACATGAGGTTGGAATGGCAGGACGTCGTGCAGGTGAAGTCCTTCATGCAACCCATGTCTGAAGTCTCCAGCGTGTCCAAGGAGATCTCGAGTTTCTTCGAAACCAATCGGACACCGCCTCAGGTCTTCGTCGAATGGACATCCAAAGTGCCAATTGAAATCGAACTCGTGGTCAACGGTGGCGCGGCGGAGGAGGGCGATCCGCTGGTCGAATACCTGACTCCTCCGGGCATGAGCGCTTCTCCCGTGTTTACGAGAGTGGTTCGTGTCAATCGCGGAAAACTCATTTTCACCTCGTCCTTGTACGGCCCAACTGATCGCGGTGCGAAAAACGAGATTCGATCGATCTTTGAGGAACTCCAGCTTTCAATGTCCGTCATGGGGACCGATCTCAATCACTTGGTAAAGGCCACTTACTACGTTGCCGACAACGAAAGCAGCCTGCTATTGAATCAACTACGACCGGATTACTACGACCCCAAACGCCCCCCAGCTGCGTCGAAGGCCGCCGTCCGGGGAGCAGGTCTGCCGAATCATCGCATCACCCTCGACATGATCGGCGTGGCGGAGTAGGCAGAAGCAACGCGACGATTGCACCGACACTCACTGCGGCGCCGTATCGAACTGATTCAGCACCTTGCGGAAGAGCCGGGCTTGCGGCATTGCCATCGAGGTCGGCAAAGTGACGAGGCGAACATCACGAAACCCCTTGGCCTTGAATCCGTGCTCGTAGCACAGCTTGCACTCTTGTCCGAGCACATCCCCCGGCGTCGTCACAATAATAAAGCGATTGTTCTTGGCCTTATCGACCATGCTGGCCTTGGGAGTGTAGGCCACCGGATAGAAACGATTGCGTCCCAATGGAATCTGGTCGTAGAAGAAGCAGCCCATCATTGGAATACAATTCGGAAACTGATCGGGATAAGCGACCCCAACCACACTTGCGATCCTGCCGCCTTCGTTCCAGCCGCTGATGATAATTCGCCGGGTATCGATATTGAACAAGCGCGGCATGTGATGGCGCGCATCCAACGCCAGCCGAATTCGATCGGTGGAATTGCGACGATTCCCGGCGTTGGCCGGCAACACGATAAGATATCCTTTTTCTGCCAACAAAGCCGGCCAACCAGAGGGGATCCGCGGGGCGTCGAACGGGTCCACCCACACGATCAATCCCCAGCTTTTTGAAGGCGTATAATTCGGCGGAACGATAACGCGATACAGTTCCCGAGTCGGGTTGTATGTGCTGCGACGTGGGGTCCGGCCAACACGATCCTTGATCGACTCCGTCGTCGAAAGTGGCGATGAAACCGTAAATCGAAGATCGCTCAAACCCGTGCGAAAGGGCGGATACGCGGCTTCAATTCGCAAGGCACAGAGCAGGATCAGAATACCAAGTCCCAGCCTCATAACGGATTCAGATTCTTCTTCGGATCGTCTGCCTTGGGGTTGTAGACATTTCCATTGCGAATGGCGGAGCGGGGGAGTTCCAGCGGCTCACCACCGGGTTTGTGGCGATTGACATCCGTTACGAGATTACCATTCACCAAGATCGCAACCGAATCATCACTCGCCTGGATCGCCGCTTCATCGAGACCGGCAAAGATGTTGCCCGAAATCACGATATTTGACGCACCTTCAATCTTCACTCCAGTGCCGATATCCCACTGAATTGGACGCTTTTCCACCTCCCGATCTGTCTTGCGACGAATCGTACCGTGACCGGTGTAACTGTTGCAGAAATTGTTGCCCGTAATCGTCAGGCGGCTGCTATCTCGCGCCACATAGACGGAATTGCTATGCACCAACGTGAAGGTGTTCGCGGAAATGGCACAGCCGTGGGCATCCAGGCAGTGCACGCCGCCGCTCATGTTGTGAGCGATTACGTTGGCGCTCACCGTGACCCCGTACACGTCCCGATCCAGAATCACCGCCGTCCCGTTGCATTCCTCGATCATGTTTCCTGACAAAACCGACCCGTAGGTATTTTCGACCACGACGCCATGCCGGAGATGATCATCAAGGTTGTTTCCGTTCATGGTCAGATTGAACCCATCATGGCAACGCAGGGCGTCCAGGTTCTCTTCAAACTGATTGGCGTTCACCACAATGTCATGGCAGCCGACCAGATGCAGACCGGAGAGAGCGTTGTAGGTAATCATGCAGTTCACCACCCGGGGATTTTCATAGCAGTGATCAAGAAAAACACCATGTCCACCATTGTGGTCCACGGTGATATTTCGCAGCAGGATTTCCTGGATGCCTTGCGCAAGAATTCCGTGACCGCTATTCGCTGTCCCGGTAATCCGTAGATTGGTCATCTGGATTCGCCACAGACGCAGCTTGCGATTCTTCTCAAATCCCTTGGGAGCCAACAGAACTGCCGGTTGGCCATTCGTATTGGCGTTCTTAATCACGGTCCCAGCTCCTTCGCCGGCGACCACAACATTTTCAGAGGTGATACGAAGCGGCGAACTCAGCACATACTCTCCAGCAGGCACGATCACAGTTCCGCCAGTATCAGGCAGTGCATCCACCGCGGACTGAAGATCCGGGTATTTGCCCGCATCGATACGACTGACGGCAGAACGCGAGAAGCCCGGGAATGCGAAGAATCCAGAAGCGATCAGAAAAAACAGGGGTATCCGGGCAGTCATAGGCGTGAATAGATTAAACATAACATACATTGTGCAAATAACTTGGGCCTGCTCAAATGGCGCAGGGTCGCTCAATTCAGCACAAGAATTCGCCTCCAAATAAACATCGCCGAACACGATGAGCCAGACATTTTACCGAACAGCTTAGCGATGACACCAACCGAATCGACCGTTCCGTTCCTCCTGCCGGAAGATTGGCCAATACACGAAAGCCGACTTTCCAATGACATTGGTTCGTGAGAAATCCCCCCAAGCTCGTGAATCGGAACTGTTCAGCGTGTTATCTCCCATAACCAGGAAATGATTGGTGCGCACCTTGAACTCAGTTGCTTCGGTATCGAACAACGGCGCGACTCGCCGCCCGTAGGCATCTCGATAATTGTTATTGGCATGCCCTGACCAGGTAGACCCAATCGGTGGAACCAAGGGGTCGTATTGAAATCCGTACATGTGCTCGAACCGAGGTGTGTGCGCATCCAGCCGTTCACCGTTAATGATAAGCCTCCGATCGTCACCAATCTGGACCACTTCATCACCCGTAGCCACCAGACGTTTGATGTAAAACTGGTTCTGCGGGAGCATTGATGGATTAACCCCCTTGGTCGCGAACACGATGATTTCCCCACGATCGGGCTTGCGAAAATTATAGGTCAACCGATCCACAAATAGATGATCCCCGCTGATCACCTTCAATCGCATAACCTCCTGTCCTTTCTTAAACGGCATATCGAGCCGCAAGCCAGCCCGCTGCCACAGCTTGTCAGGCGGAAACCAGACTGTGTGCGCTTCATTCCCAATCCAAAATCTCTGTTTCTTGATGAATGGCAAAATGACCTTCACCGGCTCCGGATCCAGCCGGGTGATCCGGCCTTCGACCTTGGCCTCCTCTTCGTAGTACGAGTAGCCCCGCAACCATGAGTCGACGAATCTTGTGTAGGTAAACTTGCCAGCAAATTTCTCATCCGACCCGCGATACTCCTGGCTCGTGATCCCGTAAAGCGTCGGCTGCATCGAACCCGTCGGGATTTTGAACGGCTGCAGAAAGAATGTGCGAATCCCCATCGCCACAGCCACCGCCACCAACACAACCTCAATATTTTCCCGCATCACCGCGTTCGGATACGGCTGCAAATGTTTAGTGGCCACCTTCTCCAAGGCTTTCATCCCATTGGTGAGCTGTTCCTTGTCGGCGGTCTCATCAATCACCAACTTCAGCGCATCGCACTCGGCGTGAAGCGCGACCACCGATTCCGGCTTCAGCAGATCCGTTTGCGCGCGGGTAATCTTGATTACCGTGCGGCGCATCTCCACCGCTTGGCGGTAAGTCTTCGAGATCAACCAGCGAATGCAAAACTGAATCATGCCTTAAGTACCTGGATGAAGGCTTCCTGCGGAATATTGACCTGCCCGATGGCTTTCATCCGCTTCTTACCTTCCTTCTGCTTTTCGAGGAGCTTGCGTTTACGCGAGATGTCACCGCCGTAACACTTGGCAGTCACGTCCTTGCGCATTGCCCGAACGGTTTCCCGAGCAACGACACGACTACCTACCGCAGCCTGAATGGCAACCTGGT
>JBMYQZ010000021.1:0-19550 GCA_049601855.1 Limisphaerales bacterium
AGAAACTCCTCGACGAGCACATGGACCTGCTCATCGTCGTCGGCGGCTACAATTCATCCAATACCTCGCATCTTGCGGAAATGGGTGAAGAAAAACTTCCCACGTATTTCGTCAAGAACTCCAAGAAGATGGTGGATGCCCAGCTGATCTCCCACTACAACCAGCATCAGAAACAGGAAACCGAGACTCGCGACTGGCTTCCCCTCGATCGCGAAATCACCGTGGGTTTCACCGCCGGTGCCTCCTGTCCCAACAACCTCATCGAAGACGCGATCCGCCGGCTCTTTGAACTCCGCGGTGTCAAAGTCGATGAGCTGATCCCGGCGCGCTGATCGGCCTCAGGCCGATTCGATGGCGGTAAGCGTCACCTTCCGCTTCCGGCAAACCTCTGCGACCTGGTTCTCTTCGAGGACCAGGGTCCGTCCCGCTTCAAAGGCCAACACTCGCACGCCGTGGTCCGCACAAGTCTGCACCGTGCGTTCGCCGATGCAGGGAATGTCAAATCGCATGTCGTGACCATCCTTGGCCACCTTCACCGCCACCGCGCCGCCTTTCTTGCCGGCCAGTTCGCCACCCCGGGTCAGGCACTTGTCCGTGCCTTCGAATCCTTCCACCGCCAACACCGTTCCCTCCTTCACGACCACGATCTGGCCGATTTCCAGTCGGGAAACCTCACCCGCAATTCGATGACCAAACTTCACATCCGAAGCCGCCGTCTCATCCAGCTTCGGACCCAGATGGAAACCGGCCGTCGGCATCAACGGTTCCAACCACGGCAGCGCCGAGATCAACTCCACGCCATCCTTGGCCAGCTCATCCGCAATTCCTCCGAAGATCGTATGGGCATTCTTCTCCTTCAACCGCCAGAGTAACGCCATCGCGCGAAAGTCGGGACGCAGATCAAAGAGATTACTCGGCGCGATCTGGCCTACCATCACGCACTGCTTCACGTCCCGTTTGGTGAAGGCCTGGCTGAGCTTTCCGAGCTGCCCGACCTTCTGCCACTCCATCTCATCGACCAGGTCCGCCAAAGCCGGATCCGTCTCCTTCTCGAAGCCCACCGCCACCAGCCGTTTCACCCCCATCGCGCGCGCCTGCCTTGCGAGCATGAAGGGTAGCGAACGATTGCCCGCGATGATTCCGAGTGATTCGACGGCGTCGGCCACGGAAAGAAAGTAGCGCTTGCCGATTCGGCGTTCGAAACAAAAAAGCGTTGCCGCCGCGCCGGGGCGGTTCATTATCCGCTCCTCGCTCATGAAAAAGATCATTCTTATCGCGGTCGCGCTGATCGCTTCACTCTCCTCGCAGGCGGCCGATTCCCGTTTGTTCGAACTTCGCACTTACTACGCCAACGACGGCAAGCTCGATGCCTTGCACTCCCGTTTTCGCGATCACACGCTGAAGATCTTCGAGAAGCATGGCATGACCAATCTCGGTTACTTCGTGCCGGATGAGAACGAGGGCAACACCTTGACCTACGTGCTGGCTTACGCGGACATGGATGCGCGCAAACAGGCTTGGAAGGGCTTTCTCGGTGACCCCGATTGGAAGGCGGCTTACAAGGCCTCCACGGCCAAAGGCAAGCTGGTGAAGAAGATTGATCGGGTGTTCATGAAGGCGACGGATTACTCGCCCGCGATCGCGGCCAAGTCCGCGAAGAAAACCCGCGCCTTCCAACTGCGCACCTATCTCTGCAACGAAGGCAAACTCGAAGGATTGCACGCGCGCTTTCGCGATCACACGGTCGGCCTGTTTGAAAAGCACGGCATCGAGAACGTCGCGTACTTCACGCCGACGGATAAGAAGAATGGCGCTGACAACACCTTGATCTATTTCATCGCCGGCAAGAGTCCCGAGGCCATCAAAGGTTCCTTCCGCAAGTTTGGCAAGGACCCGGCCTGGCAGCAGGCGAAAAAGGCCTCCGAGGTGAACGGTCGACTGACCAAGAAGGTGGTCGGTGTGTTCATGTCCCCGACCGATTACTCGCCCACGCGCTGATGAGCGATGGGAAGTTCGGCATCTGCGTTGCCGGTCTCGGCGTGCTCAGCAACACCACCATCGGACCGGCATTTGCGAACAGTGAGCATTGCCGGCTCGCGGGAGTGGTCACGAGTTCCGAAGACAAGGGGCGTGACTGGCAGAAGCGCTTCGGCGATCGAGAAACCGCGATTTACTCCTTTGCGGACTACGATCGCATTGCCGACAACCCGGACATCGACGGGGTCTTCATAGTCCTGCCCAACGCCCAGCACGCCGAATACACGGTGCGCGCGGCCAAGGCCGGCAAACACGTGATTTGCGAGAAACCACTCGCCATGACGGTCGCTGAGTGCGACCAGATGATCGCCGCCTGCAAGGATGCGGGTACGACGCTCGCGACGGCTTATCGTTGCCATTGCGTTCCCGCGCACCAGGAGTTGATCCGCCTCGCGCAGTCTGGTGAGCTCGGCACCATACGCATGGTGGAAGCGAGCTTCGGTTTTCATACGCGCAATCCGGACGCCGCGCATTCCAAGTGGCGCCGCACGAAGGCCGACGCCGGGGGTGGTGCCTTGGTGGACGTGGGTATTTACGCGCTGCAGGGTGCGTGTTACGTGACCGGCGAAAAACCGGTGGAAGTTCGCGCAATGGAGACCAAGATGCTTCCGGAGACTTACGGTGAAGTCGACGAAACCTTGTGTTGGACCATGCGATTTCCCAGCGGTGTGATCGCCAATTGTTCCACCTCCTACACCTGTCCGATCAATCGCCTCTTCGTCTCTGGCGACAAAGGTTGGGCGGAGCTTTCGCCGGCCTATGGTTATTTTGATGACATCACCTTGCGTACCCAGGACGGCGAAAAGAAGTTTGCCCCCTGCGATCATTTCGCTGCGCAGATGGATCACTTCGCCCTATCCAGCCAGGGCGAAACGGACTTGCTCTTCCCCGGCGAAATGGGCCGGCGCGATGTGCATATCATGGCCGCCATCTACGAATCCGCGGCCAGCGGAAAGCCCGTGAGCACGGCAGACTGCTGATCGTTGTCAGTCCTTTTCCTAGTCCTCGCGTGGAAACTCCGTACGTGTGATCACGTATGCCCGTGGGGACACAATCAAGGTATTCCAGAAATATTCATCGAAGGGGCTTTGTCCTCATTCCGCAGGGATGCGGAATCGCTACCTCGAGTGTTCGATGTGGGAGTTGGTTTGGAAGTCAAAGAGCAACCAATGAAAGGAACTGGGATATGGGAGCCAGAAGTCTTTTTCAAGACGGCCACGAACAGTGGCTGAGCATCGCCCGCACGGCAGGATATTGTGTGGACACCGTCGCTCGACAATGCGGCATATCAACCCGGCAGCTATTTCGCATCTTTGTTGCGGAAATGAATTGTAGCCCCAAGAAGTGGTTCAAGCGCCGACAACTCGAACTTGGCTACTCTGTGCTCATGCGCACGGGCTGTGTGAAGATTGCCGCCTACGAATGCGGCTACTCGCAGGTGCCCAACTTCTGTCGGGATTTCAAAAAGGAATTCGGATGTTCGGCCGGTCATCTGCTCCAGCTGCGCCACCCGGTGGATTTGAATCGTCCTTAATCTTTTCCGCTCCCATTCAGACAAATTCTCGCAACCATCTCGTCTTGTTTAAAAGCAATGGCAGGACGAGGGCAAATTGAGGAGATCTATCAGGAACATTCCGGCGCGCTCTGGGTCTTTCTCCTGAACGTCCTCCGCGACGACGACTTGGCTCGTGAGGCCATTCAGGAGGTCTTCGCCAAAATCACCGTCCGTCCAAGTCTGCTCGCCGAGGCCCGCAACGAACGCGCCTACCTGCTTCGGCTCGCGCACAATCAAGCTGTCGATCTCATTCGCAAAGACGCCGCCGTCGATCGCAAGAAGAAGGTCGTCCAAGCATCAGCCTCTTCGCCTTTTGCCCCGGCCGGTTTCGTCAAAGCCGCGGTGTTTATCCCGATTCTCTCCAGCCATGCGCGCCCGAGTTTCTTTCCGAAATCTCCACGGATTTGGCCGACGGCCAAATCCGTGGTATTGCCGTTCCGCCAACGGAAGATTTCGCCTCTATTCGGTCGGGCCCAACCTGACCGACGAAGGTGGACAGCTGCCGCCAAGACAGGACTGGGTCTGGCGGTACGAACCGAGGGAGTAGCGATTTCCTTTGCGCTCTTGGCGCTCATTGCGGTTAGATTGGAATCAATCTCGTGACCGATCGTGCCCATTGCTTCAGTCGACGTCATTGGCTCCAGACGGCCAGCTGCGGCTTTGGTGGGCTTTCCTTTGCGGCGATGGCGGCGAGCAATCCGATGGCGCCCAAGCAGCCACATTTTCCTGCCCGTGCGAAGCGGGTGATCTTCCTCTACATGCACGGCGGCGCGTCGCACATCGATTCGTTCGATCACAAGCCCGCGCTCGCGAAACAACACGGCAAGAAACTTCCCGACTCCATCAATACCGGCCGCAACAAGTTCAACGCCAACCTCGGCACGATCATGAAATCGCCGTGGGACTTTCATTCCTGCGGTCAATCGGGTCTGCCGGTCAGCGATCTTTTTCCCAACGTCGGCGCCTGCGTGGATGACCTGTGCATGATCCACTCGATGTACAGCGACAACAACGCGCACACCCCGGCGACCTTGGAACTGCACACCGGCAGCCAGGCCTTCATGCGACCGAGCGTCGGTTCTTGGGTGAGCTATGGTCTCGGCACGGAGAACGAAAACCTGCCCGGCTTCATCACGATCTGCCCGCCTTTGACCTACGGTGGTCAACGCAACTTTGGCGCGGCCTTCCTCCCCGCGGCTTACCAAGGAACGATGATCGGCACCAATCGCATTCCGGTGGCGAAGGCCAGCATCGAGAACATTCAGGCACGTCAGGATCGCCGGAAACAACGCGACCTGCTCGACTTCATCCAGGCCGGCAATCGCGATCAACTGGAGTCCACTGGCCCCGAATCTCGAAGCCCGCATCGCCTCCTTCGAACTCGCCTTCCGCATGCAGATGGCCGCGCCCGAAGCGATGGATCTCTCCCGCGAACCCAAGACGACGCAGCAACTCTACGGCATCGACGATCCCGTCACCGAGAATTACGGACGCGAACTTCTCCTCGCCCGCCGCTTCATCGAACGCGGCGTCCGCTTCGTCCATGTCGCCCACACCGGCGGACGCGGTGGACGTTGGGATCAACATAGCGGATTGAAAGCCGGCCACGAAAAGAACGCCCGCGCCTGTGACAAGCCCATCTCCGGCCTCATCCGCGACCTGAAGCATCGCGGCCTATTGAAAGACACCTTGGTCGTCTGGAGCACTGAGTTTGGTCGCACACCAGAAGTGCAAAACAAGAACGGCCGAGGTCATCACGCCCAAGGTTTCACCTTCTGGCTCGCCGGCGGCGGCGTGAAGCCTGGCACGGTGTACGGGGCCACCGATGACTTTGGCTACCACGCCATCGAAAACCCCGTCAGCATTCACGACCTCCACGCCACCATACTCCATCTCCTCGGCCTGGACCACAAAGGCCTCACCTACCGCTACTCCGGCCGCGACTTCCGGCTCACCGACGTGCACGGCCACGTTCATCGCGGGTTGCTGGCGTGACGCCATCACGGGGTTGACCGCAGGGGGGACCACCTTACGCTGCGATGCATGAAGCACTTCCTGGCCTTTCTACTGACGGCATTCTCTCTGGCTGCCGCCGATGTGATGATCGTCGTCGGCCCGAGCAATCACGCTCCCGGATCCCACGAAGTCAAAGCCGGCGGACGCCTCATTGCGCACGTATTGAAGAACGCCAAGAACGTGAACGGAATCAACACCCGGGTCTTTTACGAATGGCCCAAGGACGAAGCCATCCACGAACGCGCCGACACCGTCGTCTTCATTGGTGATCAGTTCCCCGCGGAGCGTCTCCCGAACGCCAAGTCTGCCATGGCAGATCTTACCAAGATGGTTGCCCGCGGTTGTGGCATCGTTTGTGTTCACTACGCGACCGGGCTCGGGGCGTCCCACGTTGCCGAGGACGGCGAACACCCGCTCCTGCATTGGACGGGCGGTTACTTCGCGACGCGTTGCCAGCATCACCAATCGGTCGCCCGCATCTTCGATGCCACCATCAAGCCCGCGGCCACGGGCCATCCGGTCATGCGGGGTTGGACGACTTTCAAGATTCGCGACGAGCCGTATACGAAGAATTACTTCGGAGCAAAGGGGCTTGCGCCTGGCGTCTACTCATTTGCTACGGCCCAATATCCACCCAACGACCCACGCACGGAGATCATCGCCTGGGGTATCCAACGAAAGGATGGCGGCCGCGGCATGGGCGTGACCATGCCGCACTTCTATCGCAACTGGTCCAACGACTCCCTGCGCAAATTCATTATGAACGGCATCGTCTGGAGCGCCGGTCTCGACGTGCCGAAGAATGGTGTCATCACTCCCGATCCCGATCTTGCGAAGTTTGAGCCGGAGTCAATCGATCCCAAACCTCGAAAGCGGAAGTAAGGATCATTCTGCCCACGAAACACAGGAAACGACACTAATCACGGAATCGGATCTCGTGTCTGTTCCTGTGTTTCGTGGGCCGTGATGTTCACCCGATGTTCAGAGCCACGTGGCGCGTCTCGAGATACGCGTCCATGCCTTCGATTCCAAGTTCACGACCCCAGCCGCTTTGCTTCACGCCGCCGAAGGGACTTTGGCTGGTCGTGGGTACGCCGTCATTGATCGCCAGCATACCGGCATCCAGGGCGTCCATCATTCGGAACGCACGTCCGAGGTTTTCGGTGAACGCATAGGCGGCCAACCCGAAGCTCGTGTCATTGGCCAAGGCGACGCCTTCCTTTTCCGTGGCAAATGAATTCACGTAAGCCACCGGGCCAAAGGTCTCCTCGCACATGCCCAGGCACTCCTTCGGCACGTTCGTGAGCACGGCGGGTTCAAGGAAGGATCCGGCGCCATCCACGGCCTTGCCGCCACATTGCAGTGTCGCTCCTTTCGAGACCGCCTCGTCAATGTGGTTGATGGCCGTGTCACGTGCGCCGGCATCGATCATCGCACCGATCTCCACACCGTCTTCGAGACCGTAACCGACTTTCATCGCCTTCGTCTTTTCGGTGAGCGCCGCCACAAATTCATCGTGAATGCCCCGTTGCGCGTAGATGCGGTTCGCCGCGATGCAGCTCTGTCCGGTGTTGCGGAACTTCGCGATCATGGTTCCTTCCACCGCCTTGTCCAAATCGGCATCGTCGAAAACCAAGACGGGCGAATGTCCGCCGAGTTCGAGGGACAAGGGCTTGATCGTGTCCGCCGCATTGCGGATCAACTCACGACCGACTTCGGTTGAACCGGTGAAGCTCACCTTGCGGCACTTCGGATTCGACAACAGCTCTGCCGCAATCTCCGAGGCCTTGCCGGCGACCACCTGCACGACTCCCTTCGGCAATCCGGCCGCCTCGACGCATTCGGCGAAGGCCAGGTTGCAAAGCGGAGTGGCACTCGCCGGTTTGAGGATCACCGTGCAACCGGCGGCCAAGGCCGGTGCCAGCTTCCGCACACCCAGCACGAGGGGAAAGTTCCAGGGGCTGATCGCGCCGATCACGCCCATCGGCGACTTCACCGTCAGATGTCGCTTGCCTCCCTGCTGATGCGGGATGGTCCGGCCGTAGCCACGGCGGGCCTCCTCGGCGAACCAGCGCAGATGGTCGATCGTCATTCCGAGCTCGCCTTTGCTTTGCGGCAGCGGCTTGCCGTTCTCCAGCGAGATCAACTTCGCAATCTCGTCCACCCGCGGTTGCAACTCGCGGATGATCGAATGCAGGTGGTCCGCACGCTGCATCCCGGTCAGCGAACGCCATCCTTCGAACGCGGCGTGCGCATCATCAATCGCCTTGGACACGCCGGTCCGATCGATCGTGCACACCCGGGCGAATTCCTCTCCATTTCCCGGATCGATCACCGGAATGCTCGTTTCAGTTGTGACGAATTCGCCGTTGAGAAAAAGCGCTTCGGGTTCCATGGCGGCGATGATGTTGAAGCCCGGCGTCAAGGCGAGGGAAAAGTTCGACGGTGGTATTCGGTGCCGGATTTATCCTTCGATTGCACCCTGCCAAATCTGCCGCATGAGGTCGGTGTCGTCTTTGCGGGATTGGTCAAGCCGCGTGAGCGTTTGGGCGACCTCGGGGTATGCGCCGGTCAGGTCGATCAAGTCCGCCCGGCGGATCTCATGGAGGGTGCAGGGAGAAATCGTGTGGACGGTGGCGCCGCGCTTCCTTTGATGCAACAGCCCGCCTTCCCCGAAGATGTCGCCCTGGGTCAAGGTGGCGAGGTGGCGCTCGTGACCGCGCGTTTCGAGCATGACCCGCACGACGCCGCGGCCGATGAAGTAGAGCGCCTGTGCATCGTCACCTTGCCGAAACACGATTTCATGTTCCTCGAATCTCCGCTCCTTCAGGCGCGCAGCAAGTGCGTCCATCGCTGCCGGCGACAAGTCCTGAAACATTCGGGCGCCGCGAATCAATTCGCCCGGTTCGCTGCCGGCGGCGGCGAGTTGCGCGTGGCGTTTCTGCTCGGCGGCTTTCAGCGATTCGCGGAACGAGGGGTTCTCCTCCATCAATGCCCGCAGGTCTTCGCGGCTGAGTTCGTAGAGGGAACAGGGAGTCACGGCGCGGACGGTGGCGGAGCGAGGTTCGCCTCGTAAGAGCGCGATCTCGCCGAAGAAATCACCCGCGAGCAAGGTGGCCAATTCCTGCGTTGGACCTTCGCCTCGACGTTGCACACGCACCACCCCGCGCGCGATGAGAAACATGGAACGACCCTTTTCGCCCTCGGTCACCACGTCTTCGCCTTCGCGAATGGAGAGGGGCTCCAAGCGATCGGCGACCGGCGGCAATTCCTCCACCGGCATCTCCGCGAAGAGCGGCACCTTTTGCAACAGGGCCACGGGATCGCATTGAATGATCGGTGCGAAGGGCTCACGGGTTTGTCGGATCTGTCCACGTAGTTCCTCTGCGAGTTTTTCGGCGACGACCTGCGGGATCACGCCATGTTCGGCGCGGTCCTCGACAACCGCCATTTCGGCAACCAAGAGCAGACGCCGACCCAGGCGTTCATGCAGGCCGGAAACGAACTCCGGGAATTGTTCGGCCGTGAGGTCGAGTTGGTGACGATACCGCAGTGTCTGTTCTTCGTAGTCCTGCCGCACGCGAGCGACGGTTTCGTCCGCCATCGCCTCCAACCGCGCCAGCTCATCGATGAGATCGAGATTTCTGCGGGTGCCTTGATAGTGGGCCCAGTTCAGTTCGTAGTCGCGTGCGATCAAACGTCGGCGTAGCGGCTCGATGCAACGACGCACCCCCGGCCAACGGGCCATGCGCGCCAACAGCTTCTCCTGCTGAAGCGCCCACCAGTTGGTCGTAAGCGGCGAAGCGCCCACACCGCCATAGCGCAGGGAATCAATCCGCTCCCCGAGAACGGCGAGCAAACGCGCAAACGCCGGCTCGCTGATCTGCCCGTGATTGAACAGGTCCATGTACAACGATTGTTCCTCCGTGAGGCAACGAAGCTGTAGCAGCTGCCTTTCGCGGTTCCGGTCCAGTTCGGTGTGCCGGAGGGATTCAACCTGTTCCTTCATCTCCCGCAATTCGGATTCGCAGCGGGAAAGCACGTGCTCGCCAACCGCGCCGGAGAACAGGCCACCGGCCAACAACGTAGGCAGTCGTGCCAAGGCCTTTTGACGCGCGGCCAGATCGCCCTCCAACCTTGAAACACGATCGGCCAAGGGAGGTACATCGAGTTTCAAACGGCGCACCAATCCTTCGATCGAAAGTCCCTGCACCAAGAGCGTGAACAGCACTGCGCCGATCGTGATCGTTACGAACAGATCGCGGTGTTCGAACTCCGGCAGACTCAGCACCAGTGCGAGTGCAATCGCCCCGCGCAGGCCGCCCCAAAACATCACGTGCCGAAATCTCGAATCCACCGCCTCAAAGCGCGTCAGTTTCTCCGCCAGTGGCAACAGGCCGTAAACGACCGCTCCGCGAGAAACGAGCATCACCAGGATCACCCAGAGCACGACGGTGCGCGCTTCGATGATGGCGAACAGGTTCACTCGCAGACCGACCAGCAGGAAGATCAGGGCGTTGGCGAGAAAGCCGGCGTATTCCCAGAAGTGTTCCAACATCCGGCGGCCTTCCGCCGACAGCTTCATCATGCCGTGACTGCTGAAGGTGATGGCTGCGGCAATGGTCGCCATCACACCGCTGGCATGGAAGAACTCCTCGGCCACCAGGAACGAAGCGTAGGCCAAAACCCCGCTGAGCGTGATCTCCACGTTTTGATCGGACTCCATCCAACCCAGAAAGAATCCGGTCAACGTCGCCAACACGGCCCCGACCACGAGGCCTCCGAAGAAGACGTAGAGAAATTGGCCCACGCCCGCCCCCACCGATTCCATCGTCACCACGCCTCCCATCACCACCCCCAGGATGATTCGCGAAAGTACGATGGCGGACGCGTCGTTGAACAGGCTTTCACCTTCCACAAGCACGGTCAGTCGGGTGGGCGCGCCGAGCTTCTTGAACAGGGCGACCACCGCCACCGGATCGGTCGCGCTCAGGATCGCGCCCAGCAGCAGTGCCGCTGACAGCGAGATGCCAGTCGCCCAGGAAACCAGCAAGCCGATCAGGGTCGTGGACAACAACAACCCCGGCACGGCGAGAATCAGCACCGGCAGCAGATTGCGGCGCAACATTCGCGCATCGAGCGTGAACGCCGATTCGAAGATCAGCACGGGCAGGAAGACATAAATCACCAAACCCGGTGACAGTTCGATCTCGTGCAGTGGCGGCAGCAGATGAGGGTAAGCCTCACTCAACGACGACAGCGTCATGCCCGCCATCACCAGCGAGATCGTAAACGGCAAGCGGATCCGACGAGTCGCCGCGAGTATCAGCAGGGCAATGACCACCAAGGCGACGATCCCGGCTACCACTTCGGCAATATGATGCGCTTCGGCCATTGGGCTTGGATCAAGCTAACACCGTTCGATTTGTAGCGATGGGTGCGTATTGGCGAGCCCTGTGCCGTGATTGCGGTGCCAGAAAAATTTCCCATTCTTTGTCCGAAAAACTGATAACGTACCTCTTTCCTGAAATTACTTTCATTATGAGCAGCGAAACCGAACGTCCTACCCTCACCAACCGCCGCAGCTTCCTCCGAGTCGTCGGCGGTGTCGGCCTCACTTCCGCCATCGCTCCCGGCTACGTCATGGGCGCCAAGCCCAAGGCTGCCACTGGCGTCCTCGTGGAAGCCTGCAACTTCGACAACCTCGGCGGCTGGAAACTCGACACCCAGCATTACCAGCAGATGGGCGGCGTCTATCTGCTCGCCCACGGCATGGGGAAACCCGTGGCCAATGCCAGCACGAAGGTCAACGTCCCGGAAGCCGGCACGTGGCATGTCTGGGTCCGCAATCGCGATTGGTGCAAAGGCGATTGGAAATCCCCCGGTCGCTTCAACGTCCGAGTCAACGGCAAGACCTTGAAGCCGGTTTTCGGTCAGGGCAAAGAAGAGTGGCATTGGCAGAACGGCGGCAGCATCAAACTCGGCAAGGGCAAGGCTACGATCGCCCTTGAAGACCTCACCGGATTCGACGGACGTTGCGACGCCATCTTCCTCACCCAGGAAGCCAAGCCCACGTTGCCGAACAAGAACCTCAAGCAACTGGCCGCCTGGAAAGATCAGCAGACCGGTCGCGCCCGTCTGAATATCGATAGCGCGAGTTTCGACCTCGTCATCGTCGGCGGCGGCATGTCCGGTTGTGGTGCCGCCTTGGCCGCCCGTGCTGAAGGACTCAAGGTCGCCCTCATCCAGGACCGGCCCATCTTCGGAGGCAATGCCAGCGAAGAAATCCGGGTCCACACGCTTGGCATCCACGGCTACGCCTCGGAGCACCTCAAGAAGATCGACACCGTCCATTACCCCAACGGCGACGCTCTTGCCAAAGTCGACCAGAACAAACGCGAAGCCAGCATGGCCGCCTCCGGCGTCGACCTCTTCGCCGGCCACATCGCCATCGGTCTGCAGAAACGCGACGGCAAGATCGTCAGCGTCGATGCCCGCAACGCCCAGACCGGCATCATCACGCGCTTCACCGCTCCCACCTTCATCGATGCCACCGGCGACGGCTGGCTCGGTTTCTGGGGCGGCGCCGAATTCCGCACCGGACGCGAAGCCGCTTCCGAGTTCAACGAATCGTGGGACAAACACGGCGACCTCTGGAGTCCGAAGAGAGCCGATCAACGCGTCATGGGCACCTCCGTCCTCTGGAACGGCGAACAGACCAAGGAACGCCACGACTTCCCCGAAGTTCCTTGGGCGATGCCGGTTGCCAAGGATCACGAAGCCACCGCCGGTGAATGGTATTGGGAATACTCCGACAACAACCTCGACCAGGTGAAGGACGCCGAACGCATTCGCGACCACGTCCTCCGCGCCATCTTCGGCTGCTTCTCAAACGCCAAGCAGCATCCCAAGAATGCCACCTGGAAACTCAAGTGGGTGGCCTACGTCGGCGGCAAACGCGAATCCCGCCGGCTCGTCGGCGACCACATCTACACCATGCGCGACGCCACCGAACGCCGCGAATTCAAGGACGCCGTTGTGGTCGAACGCCGCGACGTCGACACTCATTACCAACGCAAGGAAACCGGTGAATCGGTCGACTTCCTCTCCAAAGCGCTGTTCTACGATACTGGTGGCGACTACTATCTCCCCTTCCGTTCCCTCTACTCGAAGGATATCCCCAACATGATGATGGCCGGCCGCTGCTTCAGCTGCACCCACATCGGCCTCGCCGGCCCCCGCGTGATGAACACCTGCGCCCAAATGGGCGTTGCCACCGGCTACGCCGCAAGTTTGTGCGCCAAATACAAGGCCACCCCGAAGCAGGTCGGCGCCGAACATATCGACCAACTCCGCGACCTCATCGGCTTCGGCCGCAACGAACTCATGGATAATCCGAGCAAGGCGCGGAAGCGGAAAAAGAAGCACACGTGAACCTCGGCCGTTCACACCGCAACTTCCCTTATTGAAACCATCCCGCTCGCCAGAGCGCGGTGGTGTCCATCGACCAGGCCACGGCAATGTGCAGTAATGCGCCGCCGGCGATGCTGCCGGTGCGCAGGGAAAGGGTGCCGAGGACGATTCCCGCGATCAGGGCGCCGATGGACTCCAGCATCGGTTTGCCAAAATGAATCATCAGGTACGGAAACAACATCACCATGACCGCCGCGACGGAACTCAGGTGCTTCCTTAATCCGTGAACCAGGAAGCCGCGGAAGAAGAACTCGAGCGCGATGAACTGCGCGGCATAACAAAGCTCCCAGATCAGGAATTCCTGGAGATTCGGGGGCGCGTCCAGAAAGGGGTAGGTGGCCTGAAAGTCAGGCCGCGCTGACACCAGCAGGATTATCACGGCCATCGGCGCAAAGCAGACCAGATAGATCGGGCCGTGCTGTTTCAATCCCCGGACATTGAAACCCAACTCGACCATCGACCAGCCACTGAGCCGGCAGACGATCAGCGGCAGGATCAGATAGCACGCGACGCAACCGAGGCTCCAACCAACCAACCCGAGCAGGTCCGCAGAGAAGGTGCCTTCAGGGAAACAGAAGCGCATGAGGGCCGTCATTCCGTCCGCTTTCACGAAGTACTGGATCGCAATGAGCGAGGCGGCCGCGGTCGAGCCGAGGACGATGACCTCGCGCTGGTCGCGAATGAAGTTGCGGAGTTCGGATGTGGAAACGAGGGCCTTCACGCGGAGAACCTTTCACCAGTCGTTCCGAGGAACAAGTTGAACCGGACGCGATGTAGCCGCTACGAATTACCGCCGCCCGTTCGCACGCGCTCGGCTGAATTTCGATTCAGCCTAACCGCAAGGATCACAAGAGAACGCTTCTCTGCGTCCTCGGCAGTGAATGATTCTGGGTTTCAGTTTCGGAGTCAGGTAGAACGCCCCGTTCAATGCGGCACGTCGTCAACATCGGGCTCCTGTTCACGTTCCTGGCCTTGGCTGTCACCGGCGTGATGGCGTTCTTGTTGCCGTTTTCTCTCACGACCACCCGCGTCCACATCATCGCCGGCCTGACGACCACGATCCTCGTCGTCGGACACGTGGTCGGCCGCGCTCCCTACTTCCGGAAACAACTCGCCAAGGAAGGCGCCAATATTTCCCGTGGCAAGCTGGTTGCGTTGATCGTCGGCTGGGGTGGCATTGTTGCCACGGCGATCATTGCGCTGCCGCCGAGCACCTGGTTGATGGATCAAGGCTACGAATCACGTCATCGCCGAGAAATCGTTCGCGCGTCCAGCCTCGTTGGCTTTGGCGAAGCGACCACTCACAGCAAACTCATCGCCCGCCAGACCAAGGGCACCAACAGCCAACATCTTTCCCTCCACCTCGGCTTTCGCAAGCAGCTTGAGAAACTTCCCGCCGTTGCCGTCTGGGCTGAGACGACGGCCGGCACTTTGATCGAGACGCTCTACCTTCCACCGGAACTGACTTACGCCGATAAGGTCAAGTGGCAGGGAATGCTCACCCAACGCAACCATCTCCTCCCGATCTGGCGCAATCGTTACACCGCCGTTTCCGGAATCGACGGCGATGGCAAGGTCGACGCTGTCTCCGGCGCCACGGACACCCACAGCTTCGCCCTCGACAAATACCTCGTCCCCGGTGAAGGCCAGAAGTTCATCATCTGCGTCGAGGTCAACGCCCCGGCCGATCCCAATGAGAATTTCCCGGACGAAAAGATGGGCCAACCCGCACTCCTGTATACCGCCTACATCAAACTCGACGCCGACAAACGCCATTACATTCTCGAACTCACCGCCCATGGCGGCGGCGCCGAACACAACGGCAACCTTCAATACGACCTCGAAGGCTTCACCTCCGCGAAGGAACTGGTGGACTTGTTGCTCGTGAAAATCGAGGGCCGGTGAGCGGGTGAATGAGTTCCTTGGTTTCCTTGCTGTTCGGGTCTACTTTGACGGCCAGTTGTCATGACCGAAGAACCTTATCGTTGGCTCGAGGCCGTTGCGAATCGGCGGGATTATGTAAAGGAGCAGATCAAGCCCGGCACGCCGGTGTTTGCCGCTTGCCTCGACGCTGGCATTGCGATTGTGGGCGTGGGCAGTGGGCAGTCGAAGGTGTTTGAAATCCACGACCGCGAGGCGTTGGCGGGATTGGGGCATCCGGCGGACATCGAAAAGATTCGGCAGGCGGCGGTGGACGCGGCGCATCTTGAGGCATTCACGCGGGCGGCGGAGGACATCACGTTGCGGCGCTTGGTGAGTTTCAATCTGGGACCGACGATGAAGCAGCAGTTCGAGCAGTTGTTCAGTGCACCGTTCCTCGCGGAGCTCCTGATGACGGAGCTCAAGCGAACCCCCCAGGAAGACGTATTGGTGAACCTGCATTTCGACGGGTCATTTCATTTTCAGAACGGCGGCATTGGCGTTGCGGCCAGCGATCTCGATGCGGCGGGTGCAGCGCGTGATTGGTTGTCGAAGCAGGACACGGACACGCAACCTCTCGCCGCCGCGGTGGAGAACATCCTGCAGGCCTGGTGGATGATCACGGAGCGCAAGATGTTGATGGACAATCTTCCGTCCGAGAGTGAACGCAAGGAAGGCTGGCGCGCGGCGACCGCGGGCAAGGTGATCGAAATTGGTTGGCTGGATCGGAAGAGCGAACGGGCTGCCCGGTTTTCCATTCGCGAACTCGATTCGCTTTCATGAAGCGCGGATTCGCCATCGCGCTGTTGTCTCTCAGCATCAGCGCGTGGTCGGCGTCCGTCGATCTGCAACAGAGCTATCCCACGCAGCTGACCGAGGGCGACACCGATGGCAGTCGGGCGCGCGCTTGGGAGTTTGCGGAGAGGGATGTCTTTTCGCTCTCCCGCTTCGAGTTGAACGTTGGATCGCAATTGAAACTCAAGACCGCCGACGCGGATCTGGGAATCGGTCGGAGCCAGGATGGTGCGGTCTGGGCCGTGATCATGCCGCGGGGAGGCGGCTCGCTGACGAGTGGATCCGGGAACGAGAAGATCACCCATGTCTGGCTCCGGTTTCATCCTCAGTTGATCGGCGAATTGTTCCCGAGCAAGACCGTCGGCACGGACGGCAACGCCAAGCTCCTTTCCGAGATGCGTCGAGTTGCCAACGTGAAGTTCGCCGCGAGTTGGCATTCGGGTCCGCGGGCGTTGATCCCGCCGTCAGAGTCATTGACCGTCGACGTTGATACCGCATCCGGTGTGCGACGCTTCTTCATTGTCGATCGCAACCAAGGAACGGTGCGATACATCGACGCGTTTGAGCGGCGCCCGGTTCCGCCGCTGCCCAAGTTTGACCCCGCGCAGGCAGCGGAGGCATTCGATACCCTGTGGAGCGCGTTCGATCGTGAATACGCGATGTTTGGTCTGCGCGCGGGCCTGGACTGGAATGACTCCAAGGAACGCTTTCGTCCTCAGGCATTGAAAGCTACATCGACCGCGGAGTTTGCCGACGTCTGCAATCGTATGCTGCTCGAATTGCAGGACCTGCACGTTCACGTGAGCGTGAATGGCGAGATGCTGCGAGGCTACTCGCGACTGCGTGTCCTCAACGCCAACCCACGCGCCTGGAAGGGTCTTTTGCCCTCGCTCGAGCGCACCGGACGAGAAGTGCTCTGGGCGAAGACGCAAGATGGGATCGGTTATCTTTGCATCACTGGTTGGTCCAACCACGAGACGCCCAAGCTCGTGGATCTAGTGTTGGAGAAACTTCGTGATACGCGTGGACTCGTCTTCGACGTGCGCCTGAACGGCGGCGGCGGTGAATTGCTCGCGCGCGATGTGGCCGGACGTTTTCACGCGAAGGATTACGTCTACGCGCACAGTCAGTTTCGCAATGGTCCCGCCCACGATGACCTCGGCCCCCGCCGCTCACGCACCTTGAAGCCGCGTGGACCTTGGCGATATGAGAAACCGGTCGTGTTGTTGATCGGCCAGAAGTGCATGAGCAGCAACGAGGCCTTTGTGCTGATGATGACCGGGGCGCCCAACGTGACGAGTTATGGCGATCGCACGGCCGGTTCCAGCGGCAATCCACGCCGCATAGAGCTGCCCTTCTCCATCACCGTCAACCTTCCCCGTTGGATTGCTCTTCGACCCGACGGCAAACCCTTCGACGGTACCGGCATCGCGCCGGATGGGCGCTTTGAAGCCGAGGAAAACTCCTTCACCGGTCCGCGCGATGACCTCCTCACCGCGGCCCTGAATCGGTTGCGACAGCCATGAAACAATCCATCGGTTACGTGGCCTTGGTCGTGCGCGACTATGACGAGGCGATCGATTTCTACGTGAACACGCTCGGCTTCAAGCTGATCGAGGACAACTACATTCCAGCCCAGGACAAACGCTGGGTCCTCGTCGCCCCGCCCGGTGCCAGGGAAACGAAACTCCTCCTCGCCCGCGCCGTCGGTCCCGAGCAGGAATCCCGCATCGGCAACCAGACCGGTGGTCGCGTCTTTCTCTTCCTGCACACCGACGACTTTCATCGCGACTACGAACGCTTCCGATCCAAGGGCGTGGAATTCGTCCGCGATCCCAAGGACGAATCTTATGGAACCGTCGCTGTCTTCACGGACCCCTACGGAAACCTTTGGGATCTCTTGGAGTTGAGGCGACCGGACTGATGCGGCATCTTTGCGCGATGGCAAAGTTTGAGATTTACCACAATCCGCGTTGTTCGAAATCGCGCAACACCTTGAAGCTGCTCGAGGAAAACGGCGTGGAACCGGACGTGCGTCTCTACTTGGATACTCCGCCGAATGCAAAGGAGCTCAAAGCGATCTTGAAACTCTTGGGCATCGGTGCGCGGGAGCTGTTGCGCAAGGGCGAGGACGAATACCAGGATCTGAAGCTCGCGGACAAGTCCTTGAGCGAGGCCAAGTTGATCGACGCGATGACCAAGCATCCCCGCCTGATCGAACGTCCGATCGTCATTCGCGACGGCAAGGCGGCCAAGATCGGGCGCCCGCCCGAGAATGCCTTGGAGCTCGTGATCTGATCCAATACCGGACTCGATCCAGGAAATTGGAATGGGAATCCCGACGAATGCCGTTATCGTCCGCGCGCTGATTTGAACATCGAGATCATCAACACCGGTAGCGAACTCCTCTTGGGTCGTGTCTTGAACACGCACCAGCATTGGCTTGGGCGGCAGTTGGCAGACGCCGGATACGAAGTCGCTCGGCAGGTGGCCATCGCGGACACGGGGGAAGCCATTCAAGCGGCTGTCAGCGAGGCGATGGAGCGTGCCAGACTGATCATCGTCACGGGAGGTCTTGGCCCGACGTCCGACGACATTACGCGCGACAAGATTGCGGAGCTTTTGGAGACGGATTTGCACGAAGACCCCGAAGTGGTCGAACACGTCCGAGGTTTCTTTACGCGCCGCCAACGCCCCATGCCCGACAGCACCCGCGTCCAGGCCATGATTCCGGATGGCGCCGAGGTGATCATGAATGCGCACGGCACCGCGCCCGGGCTCGTCATTCCCGCCGGTGAATCATGGCTCATCATGCTTCCCGGTCCGCCGCGCGAATTGCGGCCGATGTTCACCAACCAGATCCTGCCGCTCATTCATGAGCGCTTTCCGCGCGCGGGTGGTTTCGCCTGCACGACGCTCAAGTCCACCGGCCTCGGTGAATCGTTGATGGAGGATCTGCTCAAGGAGCCGCTTCGCGAGCTTGAGGAGCAGGGACTCGTCATCGGTTTCTGCGCCCGCGTCGGTGAAGTTGATCTGCGGCTCTCGGCCACCGGACCCAGCTCGCAAGCACTCGTAGATCAGGCTGAGACCATCGCTCGCGAAGTCGCCGCCAAGTACTTCTATGGCATGGAAGACGAGACGCTGGAACAAACGATCGTCGCACTTCTCTCCTCCCGCGGAAAAACGCTGGCCCTCGCCGAATCCTGCACCGGTGGTTATCTGGGCCATCGCATCACCAATATTTCCGGCGCCTCCGCCGTCCTGCTCTGCGGAATGGTGACCTATAGCAACGAAGCCAAGCAGAAACTCCTCGGGGTCAACGAAGCCACGCTTGCTGCCCACGGCGCTGTCAGTGAAGCGGTCGCCCACGAAATGGCGGCCGGCGCCTTGCGCGAAAGCGGTGCTGACTATGCCCTTTCCGTCTCCGGTATCGCCGGCCCAACAGGTGGTACGGATGAAAAGCCAGTGGGAACGGTTTACGTCGGACTCGCCAGTCGGGATGGCACCATCGTCAAACATCGCATCAACGCCTTCGATCGCGAGACCTTCAAGTTTGTCACCGCCCAACAGGCTTTCGAACTGCTTCGACGTGAGGTTCTCGGCATCGACGAATAGTCGCTTTGTGGTTCCTTCGTCTGCATTGATCGGCATTGTCGTTCAGGCCGCCACGGTCCTGTGCCCGGCGGATGGGTGCGTTCGGAACTGAGGGTTGTTCGCGGCGCACCGCAGCACCGTCCTTCCGGCATCCTGCCGG
>JBMYQZ010000022.1:0-19441 GCA_049601855.1 Limisphaerales bacterium
GGTTCCAAACCGGCCGCGCGCTCCACGGAATCCGCTGACCGGACAGCATCGTCCCGCGAATCTCTTTAACGGTGTCTTGAATCCCATCATCGGTTACGGCATCCGCGGAACCATCTGGTATCAGGGCGAGCGCAACTCGAAGGCGGGAACTGCGGCTGCCAAAGCTTACCGACCACTGATGGCCAACATGATCACCAGCTGGCGCGAAGAATGGCGGCAGGGAGACTTCCCGTTCCTCGTCGTGCAATTGCCAACCTTCGCAAGGGGCGGCGCCGGCTGGGCACTCGTGCAGGAGTCCCAAGCAGCGGCGGTGGGCGACGTTTCGAACGCGGCCTGTATCGACATTCGCGATCAGCCGGACGACGGACTTCACCCAAAGAACAAAAGGCCCATCGGAGAACGCTTGGCCGATCTGGCAATCAAAATGACTGGGTAAAACACGGCGAGAGCCCGCCCAGTCATGGGATGATGATTCAATGACTACGCAACTGTTCGACGCGCCAAGTCTCAGGCTATTTCAATTTCCAGATCTTCAGATCGTCCAGCAGCAAGTCACCACCGCGCATGACGAAGCGGTAGTTCGGCTTGGCTTGATCTATGGCCGCGTGCTTCGCGGTGAGCTTCACTCCGTTGTCAGTAAGCACTGAGACGTTTTCTCCCTCGACCGTCACAAGCATGGAATACCACTTCCCCTGCGCGAAGCGGCCCTTGGTATTGGCGAGACGTTTGGGTTTGGATTTCGGATCCTGCTTGTCCTTGTCGAGGTTCACGGCCACGCCGTCGGCGGTTACAATGACGCGGAAGAGGTGTCCGCGCTTCTTGTTGAAGCTGAGATTGAAGCCCTTCGCGCCGTCGAGCTTGAAGGAGAACTGGATCGCGGAGTTGTGATTCGGCTCACGGAAATTCAACACCGCAGCATGTTTGTCCGCCTTCAATTCCCGACCCACAATCGCGCCATCGACTGACTTCCACTCGCCCTTCACCCCCTGCCATTTGTTCCCGAGTTTCGCCTGCTTGATTTCATCAACCACCATGGGCTTGCCCAATGATCGGGTCAGTTGGGCGCCTTTGTCGGGAGTTGCCTTCGCGACAACCGCGAACAGCAGGCTCATGTACAGAAACAGATGCTTCAACCTCATGCGCGGGGCAGTGAGGTCTCGTGTGTTGATACGCAAGACTCGAATTCTGGCGATCGCTCTGCCATGGGCGTCGTCGCGTTCTCCCTCGGAAGGCAGACCGATCGGAGTGGTGGATCTGATCGACATCGATCAAGTGTCCGATAGGATCCATGGACCTTCCCTTTCAGAATGTCTTTCAACAAAAGCATACCTTTGTTCTGCGCCCTGATTCCGATGGCAATGCACGCAATGGCAGCGGCACCGAAGCCGTCACGCTCGATGCAAAGCGCGAAGTACTCCGTCCAGGCAAGCGCGCAGGTCCAAACAACACCGCCACAGATACGGTTGCAATGGCCCAAGGCATCTTCGTCCTGTCATGCCCATGTGATCCATCGCCGCTTCTTTGGGAGCAGGAAATGGAGGTCGACTCCGGCGGCCGTCTTGGACGGCGATGCCACGGGATTCACGGACAAAGAAGTTGAGCCCGGAGTGCAATATGAATACCGGGTGGATCGTCTCGCCCGCGACTACGTCGGACGCGGCTATCTTTGCGCCGGCATTGAATTGCCGGAGGTCGAAGACCGTGGTGGTGTCCTGCTGTTCGTCGAATCCGGGGTTGCCAAATCGCTGCCCCATGAACTCGAGCGGCTTCGCCGCGACTTGATCGGCGATGGCTGGCACGTCATCCGGCGGGAGATCAAACGTGATGACTCGGTCGCCAGTACACGGGCGCTCATCCGCGAAGCCTGGCACGCGAACGACAACGAACTGCGAACCGTTTTCCTCCTGGGGCATGTTCCCGTGCCTTATTCCGGTTCCATCAGCCCGGATGGCCACAAGAATCATCGGGGCGCATGGCCGGCGGATCTGGTCTACGCCGACATGGACGGGGAATGGACGGACGCCAAGACTCACAAGACCTTCAAACGCGGAAACCAGGAGAACATTCCCGATGACGGAAAGTTCGATCAGAACACGATTGCCCCCAACTCGCTGGAACTGGAGGTGGGGCGCGTGGATCTGGCAAATCTACCGGCGTTCAAGTCCGATGAAGTCGACCTGTTGCGCCGCTACCTGCAACGAAATCACGACTTCCGCCACGGTCGGATCACAGTCCCGGCGCGGGGGCTGATCGACGACCACTTCGGCAGCTTTCGCGGAGAAGCCTTCGGCTGGAGCGGCTGGTCCAATTTTGCCGCCTTCTTCGGCGCGGAGAACCTGGATGACAGAGATTGGTTCACAACCTTGCCCGAGACCGCGTACCTGTGGGCCTACGGTTGCGGTGGCGGCAGTTTCACCCGGGCGAACGGCGTGGGCAACACAGGCGATTTCGCAACCAAAGGATCCCGTGCGGTTTTCACCATGCTCTTCGGCAGCTACTTCGGGGACTGGAATGAGAGGGACAATTTCATGCGCGCTCCGCTGGCCGCCGAAGGATTCGGGCTGACCTGCGCCTGGGCCGGGCGCCCGCACTGGATCTTCCACCCGATGGCGCTCGGCAAGAACATCGGCTACTGCGCCCTCCGCACCCAGGCAAACAACTCCATCGGCGACTACCCCAGTCCGGATAATCTACGCCTGACCAAGTCCGGCCAGAACGATGATTCCGAATGGGATCCGAATCCCATTCATGTCGCCCTGATGGGGGACCCGACCCTGCGACTCCATTCGGTTCCCCCACCCGTTGGCGCCACCGTGACCAAGACCGATGAAGGTGTCTTGCTTCGATGGAAGCACTCATCCGATAACGCCACCTACCTGGTCTATCGAGCCGCGTCACTCGACGGCAGATTTGTTCGGGTGACAAGAGATCCCCTCAAGGAGACGCAGTTCACCGACCGGAATGTGGAAGCAGGCAAGACTGTCTACCTCATCAAGAGCCGGGTTCTGCAGCGCACTGCAAGCGGGACTTATTACAACACCAGCCAAGGTCTCTTTCTGGAATCGCAACCAAGCATCCCCAAGTAATATGCCGAGTTCTGTGGGATCATCCGCGTGGGCTGCGCAAGTCACTCGCCGACTCACATCACTTGATTCGCGAGCACCAAACGACCGAAAACCCATAATCCGCGGTTCACGTTCCTTTCTCGGTGACGACCCGTTACCATCGGCCACGACATGGCGAATATCGGACGATGGAACAATTTGACCGCGGTGGAGGAAACCTCCTTTGGGATGATGCTGGATGGTGGCGAACACGGCAAGATCCTGGCGCCCAGTCGGTATTTGCCGGGCAATGCACAGGTTCACGACGAGTTTGAGGTGTTCGTGTATCCCGACTCCGAGGACCGGCTGATCGCGACCACGGAAGAACCGTTGGCGCAGGTCGGTGAGTTTGCCTGTCTGGAGGTGGTAAGTCTGAATCCGAGAATCGGTGCGTTCTTGAACTGGGGCTTGGTGAAGGATCTGCTCCTGCCCTTCGCGGAACACGTCGGCAAGGTTCGGGTCGGTCAACGGGTGGTGGTGGCGGTTGTGCTCGATGATCGGACGGAACGAATCGTGGCTTCCATGCGCACGCAACGGCACCTGGAAAGATCAAACCCACCCTATGATGACGGCGACGCGGTGAAACTGCTCATCGCCGGCCGCACCCCGCTTGGTTACAACGCCATCGTCGATCAACGGTTTATGGGACTGCTCTATCAGTCCGATGTTTCCACCCCGCTGGAGATTGGGCAGCAGATTGAAGGCTTCATCCGCAAGGTTCGTCCGGAGGGAAAGATCGACCTGAGCCTGGACCGTGCCGGCTATGGACGGGTGGCCACCCTCTCCGATGACATAATTGAAGCTCTGCGCAACAGCAACGGCTTCCTCAATGTGGGCGACAAGACCCCGCCGGAGAAAATCCGCCATCTTTTCGGCAGCAGCAAGAAGGCCTTCAAGCAGGCACTGGGCGCCCTCTACAAAGAACGACGAATTGAGTTTGAAGGTCTGGGGATCCGATTGTTGGAAGAGGAGTGAGGCCCACCACATCGCATCCGATGGCAGCGAACGCGTTTTAACGATTGTATTTCCGCAATCGGAAATCGTTGGTCAACAGGTCGACAAAGTCCTTCACATCCATGCCCTTGGTCGCCGGGCGTTGGCGATCGGGGTTGAGATCGTTGACGTTAAGTGAGTGGGGGCCGAGTGCCTCGTCTTTGCGGCCAAGGAGATCGAGTACCCGGCGGGCAAGTTGGCGACCGACGGGTTGGCCCAGCAGTCCGCCGAGGTGGAGATCGCCGTAGGGACTGCGTTTACTCTTGTGCCTGAAACCGGCGTTTCTCAGCCAAGTGGCGTAGAACTCTTCGTTCGAGATCAGGGCGTGTTGATCGCAGATGGCGATCTCAGGATGCCGGGCCATCACTTCCAGAGCCCAGGGATTGATGAATCGTTTCATGGTTTCCTGCACGCGCCCGGGAGACCGTTCGTCAGGGCCTGGTTTGCCCGGCTCCGGATAACCGCCGGGAATGGGTGTGGTGGTGACGAAAATCAACTTGGCGTTCGTTTTCTTCAGTTCGCCGATGACGGTTTCCAGATCGGCCTGATATTTCGCCTTGGTGTTGCCGGAGTCCCATTGACCGAAATTGAAACTGATGATGTCCCAGCCAAGGCCCGGTTGATCGTAGGCGCCGAGCCATTGCGCGATGTTTGCCACACCCTTGCGAACCGGGCCGCAATTGGTCGGGGGATGATAAATATTCAGCTTTCCTTTCAACGCGGCGCGCAGTGCCTTGTCGTAGTTGCCGGAGATTGAGTCACCGATAAACAGGTAACGGCCGAGCTTCGGATCGTCCTGGGACTTTGAGTCTTCGAGCATGCGGATGCCGACTTCGCGAGCGTGGAATACGTCTCCCTTCAATTGACCATGGACGAAGGCCTGCTGGGTGAACGGTCGGATGTCCTTGTGCGTGAGCAGGCCCATGATGCGATGCTGTCCATCATGTCCCTGCGTACCGATCTGGAACACCTTGTCACCGATCTGCACGTCCATGTAGCGGCCATTCTCCTTGATGAAGCGGCCGGAGATCCACGGCTCATCTTCGGTAGGCAGATGATCCGCGATCTGCTTGGCGTAAAGCTTCCCGTCATGGATAGCCCTTTGGCGGTCGTTGAAACGCTTCACTCCCGCGGCATCCTTGAAGCGGCGCATCACGTAGAGTTCCTGCGGCAGGTCATACGAGAATGGTTTCGATCCCACGCTGAACTCGATCTTCCGGGTTTCGAACCCACCGCGCTGCACGCGCGTCTGCAATCCGATCATCGCATCCTTGGTCAGCCTCACCTCGATCGCGCCATCGGCATTGCGGATGTAGAAATTCCGCATCTCTTGATCAAGCGGGGTGATCACGCCGTTGGAAACCAGATCGCCCGTCGGCGGATCGGCATACGAACGCTCTTCTTGAACCGTGGAAAACGGTGCGCCCTGAACGAAGGTGGCGGCCAGTGCCCAGACAAGAAAAGTTGCCAATCTCACGATCGAAGGCGGAAGCGCTTAAACCAGCTTCTTGAAACGCGGATGATCGGCGAGCTTGGCAACCATCTGCTTGATCTTCTGGGACTGGTTCTTGTGGGCGAGCATCACGGCGTCGTCGGTGAGGACGAGGATGGAGTCGCGCAAACCGACGACGGCAACCGGAGTTTTTCCCTTGGTGCGACCGTCGAAAATGATGTTGCGGGCGGCATCAACGTGAATGAAGTCGGCGATGGCAGCGTTGCCTTCGCGATCCTGCTTCACGTGTCGGGCCAAGGCGTTCCAGGCGCCAAGGTCATCCCATTTGAAGGCACCGTCGGCGACGACGACGTTCTGCGCCTTTTCCATGAGCGCAAAGTCGATGGAGATCTTCTTGATCTTCGGATATTCGCGCTTGAGGACGCCATCGAGCTTCCCCTTCGCTGCGGCCTTGAACCAACGCTGGCAGGCTTCGTACATCTCGGGTTGATGCTTCTGCAATGCCTCGGTGACGGTGACGAAATTCCAGATGAACATGCCGGCATTCCATCGGTATTGTCCGCTGTTCACGTACTCAAGGGCGGTCTCAAGATTCGGTTTCTCCTTGAATTGATCGACCTTGAAAAACTTCGTGCTGACCGGCTTGGCCTTCTTCGCCTTGGGCAACTTGTCGCCGACCTTGATGTAACCATAACCAGTGGCCGGCTCGTTGGGCTTGATGCCAATGGTCACAATCGCCTGACCGCGCGCTGCGAGGTCGAAGCTGTGTTCGAGCACGCGCTGAAAACGTTTCTCATCCGGGATGACATGATCGGCCGGCAGGACCGCCATCGTGCCCGTCGTCGACCGAGCACCGACCAAGGCCGCGCCCAGCGTCACCGCGGCACAGGTGTCGCGGCCAATCGGTTCGGCGACAACGTTGCCCTTGGGAAGCTTCGGCAATTGCTTGGCAACCTCAGGAGCCTGGACCTTGTTCGTGATGATGAAGATGTTCTTGAGCGGGACGACCGGCAGACAACGCTCCACTGCCTCCTGCAAGAACGACTTGTCCCCAAGAATCTTGATAAGCTGTTTCGGGGTGGCCTTGCGACTGACCGGCCAGAAGCGCTCACCGCTGCCGCCGGCCATGATGATGACAAAGCGATCGTTCTTGGAACTCGCAGATCCACTTGCCGGCGTCGACTGGGCAGCCGCTTTCGGCGCAGCCTTCTTGACGGTCTTCTTTTTCGCTGCCTTAGGCGCGGCTTTTTTCTTGGCCGCCTTCTTCTGGGCAGGCTTGGCGACGATCTTCTTCTTGGCGGTTTTCTTTTTCTTGGTGGCCATGGTGGGCGGTATTGAGGTCCGGTTGAATTCGGGACGGAGCTTGCCCTCAGCAATCAGTGAAATCCAGAGCGAACTCACTTGCACCGCCCTCGTTTTCCTCCAATAACTCGGTCATGAAGAAGCTCATTCTGCTGGCCGCCATCCTGGCGATCACCTCGGCCTCCGCCGAAACCGTCAAGGATCGCGAAGGCGCCGTGCGGGGGGACAAGAAGAAGATGGAGGGCAATGCCCGCTGGATCTACAACGACATCGACGCCGGCTTCAAGGCCGCGCGTGAATCCGGCAAACCCTTGATGGTCGTCCTGCGCTGCGTGCCTTGCCTCGCCTGCATGGGACTCGACGCCGGAGTGCTGTTGGAAAACCAGGGACTGAAACCGTTGATGGATCAATTTGTCCGCGTGCGCCTGATCAACGCCAACGCGATCGACATGTCCCGCTTCCAATTCGACTACGACCTCTCCTTCTCAACCCTCTTCTTCAACGGCGACGGCACCGTCTACGCCCGCTACGGCTCCTGGGAACACCAGCACGACGCGCAGAACCAGGCCACCGCCAGTTTTCGCCAGACTTTGGAAGGCGTTCTCAATCTCCACCGAGGCTATCCGCGCAACAAGGTGTCGCTCGCCGGCAAGCAAGGCGAACGGAGCAAGTACAAGACCCCTGTGGACATGCCCATGCTGCATGGCAAATATCGTCTCGAATTGAATTGGGAGGGCAAAGTGGTGCAGAGCTGCGTGCATTGCCACCAGATCGGCGATGCCGTTCGCCTCTCCTATCGGAATCAGCGCAAGGCCATCCCGCCCAAGTGGATTTATCCCTATCCGACCTTGGAAGTGCTGGGCGCGGAATTGGATGTGGTTCGCGTGAAGTCCGTGCAGCGGGGATCAGCGGCGGCGACTGCGGGTTTGAAGCAGGGTCAACAGATCACGGCCGTAAACGGTCAACCAGTCGTCTCGTCGGCGGATGTTTCCTGGGCGCTTCACAACGCGCCTGATGACGGGGCATTGAAGTTGTCGGCCGGCCGCTCGCAACTGACCGTCGCCCTGAAACCCGGCTGGCGCAATCAATCCCATATCGAGCGCCGCGTCGGCACTTGGCCCATGCGGGCGATGGCTTCGGGCGGAATGAAGTTGGAAGATCTTTCTGAGGCTGAACGCCGCAAGCGTGGCATCGCCAAGAACAAACTCGCCCTCTTCGCCAAGCGCGTTGGTCGCTACGGTAAACATGGTGCCGCCAAGCGCGCCGGCTTCCGTGACAACGACATCATCATCGCCCTGGCCGGCGACACCACGAGGCTCTCCGAAAGCGAGTTTATCGGCCAGATGATCACCAACCACAAACCCGGTGCCAAAATCTCCACCACCGTCCTCCGCGGCAATCGCCGCCTCAACCTGAAGCTGCCGATTCAGTAGTTGTCCGTCGCGCTTCGTTGACGTCGCCGGCACAGGATTCATAATCCGCGCCACTGACGGCCAAACTTGAGCGCCCCTTCCGACAACGAATTTGACGAGACGATCTCGCCCGACCATGAGGCGAACGAGACCGCGCGTCCCGCTTCGGGCATCACCTTCACGCCGGAAGATTCCGGAGAACTGACCTTGGCGGAATACACCATCGGCGCCGAACTTGGCCGCGGTGGCATGGGCAGCGTGTTGGGCGCCGAACATGGCAAGCTCGAGCGCAAGGTCGCGATCAAGGTGATGCTCGGGCAGACGAAGACGGACGATCCGGCACGCATCCGTTTCGAACGCGAAGCCCGGATCCTGGCGCGCCTGGAACATCCGAACATCGTACCGATTCACGATGCCGGCGTGAGCGCGGATGGGCGGCCCTATTACACGATGAAGCTCGTGAAGGGGCGGACTTTACAGTCGATTCTCAACGGCATCCGCGACGATGAGGAAGCGATGCTCGAGGCTTACAAGCTTGACGATCTGCTCACCATTTTTCGAAAGGTCTGCGACGCCATCGCCTTCGCCCATCATTCCGGGATCGTTCATCGCGATTTGAAACCGGACAACGTGATGGTCGGGGAGTTCGGTGAGGTACTGGTCATGGATTGGGGCCTTGCCAAGATCCTGGGTGAAGCGGAACCGGGCAGGAGCGAGACCGCGAGTGATTCAGTTCCGACCCTGAATCCGGATGCCTCAAGCATGACGCTCGACGGTCAGATTCTCGGCAGCCCGCAATACATGGCCCCCGAGCAGGCAACCGGCGATGTCGCGAAAATCGAAGCCCGCACGGATGTCTATGCCTTGGGCGGGATTCTCCAGGCGATCCTTACCTTGGAGGCGCCGGTCTCGGGAAGCTCACTGCAGGAGATGATCTCCCGCATCGAAACCGGCAAGCGCAACGAGGTCGTCGCCGGCAAACATGAATTCGCCAAGCATTGCCCGCTCAATCGCATTCCACCCGGGCTCACGGCGGTCGTGGGACACGCGATGTCGGTGAAAATGGCTGAGCGCTACGCCAGTGCGGAAGATCTCGGCAAGGAAGTGTCGGATTTCCAGGGCGGTTTCAACACGGCGGCCGAAAAGGCTTCGCGCTTTCGCCGCTTCGCCTACTTCCTCGACCGTCACAAATGGATCGTCGTCACCCTGTTGCTGGGAGTCACCGCAGCGATGTACACGTATTTGTTCGGCCTGTTGCATCTGCGCAAGGAACAACGACGCATGACCGACGAGATCCGGCAATACCGGCGCGGACAGCAGAATTTCAACTCCCTGCGCTGGATCACCATGCGCGACTTGAAACGTCCACGAAGAGCGATGGAGGTGGGCGAAGACTGGCGCAATCTCTGGACGGAGTTCATGGCGCAGACGAACAACCCGTCGGTCAAACCGTGGATCATGGGCAACCGCTGTCTGGGCACGCCACCGGGCAACCCAGCCGTCCTCACCTTCCCGGCACTTACGCTCACCAACGGCTGGACGATCCGGATGCGGGTTCGCAAAATCTTCTCCGCCGGCGCCCTCTGCGTTTTGTTTCCCGCCGGGGAAGGACAACACGACACCTTGAACATCGACGCGCGCCGCGATCCCGATCGCATGTCAGGCCTGGAGCCACCCGAGGGAGAAGACGCGCTCCCGGCCCAATTCGTCAAGGGCCCGCACATCCGGCCGCCGGGAGACCTGCGGGAAATCGAGGTGATGAAGAAGCCCCTCGCCGACGGCAAGTTTCAGTTCACCGCCAGCATTGATGAACGGGAGATCATCAACTGGACCGGCAAGTCCGACGACCTGTCGCGCAACGAATTCTGGAAGCCGGAGGACAAGACGCGACTGCACCTCGCCTGTTACGGCGGCAATTGGATCATCGAAGACCTTTACTTTCGCCCCCACGATGGATTTTGAAGTTATCGGATGTGTCGGCGCCCTGATCATCGCCTTTGCGATGTGGCGTTGGTCGTTGCGCCTCGAAGCCCGCCCTGCCCCGGCGCCCGAAGGACAGGCCTTGTTTCAGTGGGACAACCTTCCGGATAGTGAACGGACCGTCGAACGCGCCGAGAAATTCCTCGAAGCGAATCCGCGAGATCTGCCCCGCCGACTGGGCATCTTGATGGAGTCCATGGAATCCGATAAGCCGGATTTGCAAAGGATGCGGCGTCATACCCTCGCGCTCATCGACCAACTACCGTCGGCCTCGATGATCACGCACGCCAATGCGGGCTTGTTCTTCGTCGACACCGCGTATCGCGACGAGGTGCTCCACGCCCTCACGGCGAAATTGAACCAGGGTCTGGCCGACCACCAGATCCACCTGAATCTCGGCGACATTCTGGGGCACGCCGCAGTTCCGCCCACCAACGTTGAAGAGTTCCGCAAATTCCATCACCTCCCGGAGCAAACCCCGCTGCCTACGAAGTTGGACGAGGCGATGATGAAGCAGGCCATCAGCCACTATGAAGCGGCGGGGAATTCGAAGGATTGGACCAAGGCGATCGCCGCCGAACGCCTCGCTCAACTGCTCAGCACCGCCCAACGCCCGGAGGCGATCGCTGCCTTCGAACGGGCGTTGGAGCTGGTCAGTCCGGAGAACCGAGCCAGTCTGCTGGTGGACTTCGGCGAGTGTCTGGCCAAGAACAAGCAACGCGAGAAGGCGGTCGAGATTCTCCAGTCCGTCCGCGAACACGATCAGGGCGGAGACGCCCACGGACCGGCCCAGTTCACCTCCGAAGCCGAAACGATCATGGGACATCTCGCCCTGGATGGTGGTGATCGAGCCGCGGCGCGAAAGCACCTGTTGGCATCCACCGACGTCCAACGTTGCGTGGAGAACACGAGCGTGGGCTTTCCAACCTCTCTCGCGATTGAACTGCTGAATCGCGAACCGAAGGCGGTTGCCGAGTATTGTGAGACCGTCTTGAAGGAGTTCACACCGGGCAGCGAGGACTTTGAGGAACTTCTCAAGGACGCGCAGAAGAGAGTCTGAGGCGCGGACTCACAGGCCCAGTTGCCATCCCACACGCCGCTGGACAAATCGCGGCGCGGACCAGATATTTTCCCTCGTCCATGTCGCACGGATTGAATCCATTCTCGAGTACGCGACGGCAGATGGTTCGCTCACTGTTCGCCGGTTCGCTCGTCATGCCCGGTGTCCTCTCGGAACTGTTGGCCAATGACGGGACATCCAGCGTGCAATCCAATGGCGGCGCCCATTTTCCGGCTCGCGCCAAGCGGGTGATTTTCCTCTACATGACCGGCGGCGTGTCGCACATCGAGTCCTTCGATCACAAGCCGGAGTTCATCCGACGCGGCCGGCTTGGCACTTTGCCAAAGGACGACCTTGCTCCGCCGACCTGGGACTTCGCGCCCGGTGGCCAATGCGGCACGCAGGTCAACGACATCTTTCCCCACCTCCGCGAGTGCGCGGACGATCTCTGCGTGATCAAGTCGATGACCACCGACGAAAACGATCACTTCGAGGCCACGTTGGGATTGCACACCGGCTCCTATACGATCAAGCGACCCAGTGTCGGTTCGTGGGTCAGCTATGGCATGGGAACCGAGAACCGCGACCTGCCCTCCTTTGTCGTGCTCGCACAGAAACAGGCCTACGGCGGCGCTTCGCTATGGGGCTCGGACTTTCTTCCCGGTTCACACGGTGGCACGCGCATCAAACCGGGCGACTATCCGGTTCGTTATCTCAAACGCCGATTGCCCGCGGACGAGCAGAAGACCGAATTCGAATTCCTCCAGGCCTTCAATCGCCTTCATCAAAAGGGCCGTGAAGGCAACAGCGCCCTGGCCTCGCGCATCCAAAGTTTCGAGACCGCCTACGGCATGCAGCACAAGATGCCGGAAATCCTCGACATCAAGGGCGAGAGCGAACACGCGCTCAGCCTCTACGGCGCGGATCGCGAAGAGACCAAAGGCTTCGGATGGAAGTGCCTCGTCGCCCGTCGTCTCGCCGAACGCGGCGTTCGTTTCATCGAGTTGATCGACGACGGCAACTGGGATTCGCACAGCCGCATCAAGGATCACGAGAAACTCGCCCGGCGCGTCGATCGCCCGATCGCCGGCCTGCTCCGCGACCTGAAAGAGCGCGGCATGCTAGAGGACACCCTCGTCGTCTGGACCACCGAATTTGGCCGCACACCGAAAGGCACCGGCAAAGGACGCTCACATCATCGCTACGCCTTTTCCGCCTGGCTCGCCGGCGGCGGCGTCAAGGGTGGTATGAGCTACGGCGAGACGGATGACTTCGGCGAAGAAATCGTCAACAACCCGGTCCATATCCACGACCTGCACGCGACGATGCTCCACCAACTCGGCTTCGATCACGAACGACTCACGTTCCGCCACGCCGGCCGAGATTTCCGCCTCACCGATGTCTACGGCAAGGTCGTGAAAGACATCCTGGCCTGATTCCTATGCGATCCTTCGTCGCCCTCATTCTGATCGCAGTCTCCGCATCCGCTGCGAACAAGGTGACACCCCCGGCGGTCGTGAAACATCTTCAACGCGTCTACGATCCCGCGCTCCGTCAGTTTGGATTTCGTAGTGACTATCCGGGTGGCATCGAACAGTGGCAAAAACATTGGCGGCCGCAACTTCGCAGTTTGCTTGGGCTTCAACGAATCGAGAAACTGAATCGTGGCTTCACGCCGAAAGTGAATCTCGGCAAAACGACCGATCACGGAAGCTATACCCGCCAACGCGCCTCGATCGAAACCGAGCCCAACGTCCGTATTCCGTTCTGGTTGTTGCGTCCCAAGAGCAAGGGACCGTTTCCGCTGGCCGTCCTGCCCCACGGCCACGACGGGATCGGGCACGACACCTACGCCGGCGTCTGGCATAACGACAAGCACGAGAATGCCACTGTCGCAAAGAATCGTGATGTCGCCGTGCAGGCAGTAAAACAGGGTTTTCTCGCGATTGCCCCGGCAGTCCGTGGTTTGTCCGTGAATGGTGTCCCCGACATCTACGCGCGTCACGACAAGCGCAACTGTCGCAGCCATCTGATGCACTGTCTGCTCGCCGGCCGCACTGCCATCGGCGAACGCGTGTGGGATATGGAGAAGCTCATCGACTGGGCGCTCACCCGCAACGACGTCGATGCAAGGAACGTCCTGATGATGGGCAATTCAGGCGGTGGGTTCGTAACGATGTATGCGGCGGCACTTGACCCGCGCGTCACCATCGCCGTCCCCAGTTGCTCCTTTGACAAACTCGTCGCCGCCGACGGCCGGATCTACCAATGTGATTGCAACACCGTCCCCGGCATCCTCGCCTTCGGCGGAATGTCCGATGTCGTGGGACTGATCGCCCCACGTCATCTCCTCATCGTCAGCGGCCACGGTGACAAACTTCACAACGACGCCGACATCGAAGCCGAAAGCAAGGAAGTCGCCCGCATCTTCAAAGCCACCTCGGTTCCCAATCACTTCGATCATCTCTGGGGGAATGACGGTCACCGCTTCTATCAGGACCTGATGTGGCCATTTGTGACACGAGCGCTCAAGGAATGATTTTTCAAAGCGCGCGGAGATTTCCCATTCCCTGGGGCTTCGCGAAGTCCATGATCCTCTCATGGACTTCGCCGGCATGTTTATCGATCACACCCAGAACCAAAGAATCTCCGAAGCTTCCGCCGTCGCGGATCAAGCCAAATCCAAAAGCGAACGTCAGGCCCAGCAGATCGACGTCCTGCGCCGTCAGATCGACCGCATGGCCCTCGCAAATCAGGCCATCTGGGAGTTGCTTCGAGAACTTCACGGTATCCGCGACGAAGACATGCTCCAGCGAATGGAACAGATCGATCTCCGGGACGGGAAACTCGATGGCAAACTGGGCGCGCAAGTCTTAAACTGCGCCGGTTGCGGGCGAAAGACGAACTCAACACGCCGGCACTGCGTCTTCTGCGGAGCATCGACGACCGGACATTCCGAACACCTTTTCGGGTAGGCTGGTGTGGTGAGAGATTGGTCCGCGACTACAGTGCTACCATTGGCGATGATCGCCGTTGGAGATCTCAAATCACGAGGTAGTCTTCCATCCCATCAGGGATCGTCATCGTGCGCGACCTCGCGGATTTCCAATCCGGTCTGTTCTCTGAGGAAGTCGAACAGCTTCTCGTCGGCAACCGGGTCGGTGTCATGGAAGTGCAACGTTCGCCAGCGCGTGCCATCGACAAAGTGGATCGAGAAATGCGGGCGCTCCACGTGCTTGCCGTTCGGCGCAGTGAAACTGGTGACGGCACGCAGCTCCTTGATGTCTTCGTAGGTAAACGAACGGGACCCAAGCGTCCAGAAGCCGTTGATCCTGACCCCGGTCGGATCGAAGCGCGTGTAGTGATCCAATGACAGCACCAGCAAGAGCACGGCAATCACCGTAAGACAGACGAAAATGGTCTGCAGCACTCGCTCTTGCACCCGATTCTTCACGGCGCACATGTACTCGTAGCTTTCGAATCTGCGGCCCATCAACCAGCCAAGCGCGCGACGGGTAAACCACGCGGCCGGCAACAGGCTCGCGCCAGCGGCGAGAACGTAGACCACCGGAATCGGCGTTCGCACCAGATGCACCGTATCCGAGGTCGTGAACAGTTTTCCGAGGACTGCATCAAACAGCGTACCCAGGATCGCCGCGCAGAGGCACCAGATCGTGAGTCCGACGAGGGGAACGATGGCGTTTTCCCATTTCTTGAACTCCCTGATGGCTTCCGGCAGAACAAACTTTTCAGGCTTGGGAGGAAGCATTCGTGCTCCTCGGAATTTGTTGATCAACCAGATGACCGTCCCGAACACCGTCATGACGCCCAGCAGCATTGCGAATCCCAGCGGCTGAAGAACGAGCAGCGGCAACATTGCAACAATCAGGATTCCGATGAATTTCAGTCGCAACGACGTAACTGCGCGACGTTGCTGCGTGCTTTCTCGATTCACTGGTTCGCGAATCAGTTCTTCCATCGGCGCGCCATCTGCAACGAGATCTGTGGGGTCGAGATGCGACCAGAACATCCCGCAGGTCGGACACAGATAGAACCGTTCGCACTTGATCGTCTCCTTGCTTGGATTCAGAAAAAGACTACCGGGAAACCCCTCGATATCATCTCCCGCAACACAACGCGTCTCTCCGCAAAGCGGGCATTTCTGCAACGGGTTGTCGAGCGAGGGCATCGGGCATTAGCGACGATAGCGCCGGTCTTTCGGATTTCCGCCGGTCATCAAGTACGCGACCAGGTCACGGACTTCCTGCGGATTGAGGAAGTTCAACAAGCCGGGAGGCATCTGGGAGACGGGTGACTGCTCGATGCTCTTCACGTCTTTGCGGGCAATGATCTTGGGCTCGGCCTTCACGTCCGGCGGGTAGAGCTTGATCTGGTCGCCATCCTCAATGGCTAGACCGGTTTCCTTCGTGCCGTTCTTCAGCGTGACGATGGAGGAGCCATATTGGTCGGAGATGTCCTTGCTCGGATTCACGATCGCCTCGATGAGGTATTGATCGTTGAACTTGTGCGGAATGCTGGTGAGGTCGGGACCGATGGCGCCGCCGAGTCCGCCCAATCGATGGCAGGTACCACAACCGACACCGAAGTAGAGGCTGCGACCGTTTTCAAAGTTCGGCTTGCCGCGTGAGGCACTCATGGCGGATGCGACGGTGTATTCCTTGCCCGGGCCCTTCGGTGGATTCACGGCGAAGTCGGGGACGGGATTAAAATTCTCGCCGGTGATGTCGTTGAGCGCCTTGCGTTCGGCGTCAGTGCAATTGGCGAGGGCTTCCTCACGAATGTTGTTCAGGAAGCCGGGAAAGCTGTTGCCACCGGAGGTCTTCGCGACGGCGTTGAGGAAGGTGAAGTAGTCGCGGCGCTGCTTCATCGACCAACCGGTCTTCATGTTGCGGAGGATGAAGGCCCAGTTCAGTTCGCGGATGGGTGGCGGGTTGTTGAGCATCTTCATGACGCTGCCGCCGTAGCGCGCATTGCGACTGGCCAGTTCGGCCCAGTCCGGCATCTCCGCTTTGCCGCGGGAGGTGATCAGTTTCATGGTCTTGCTGACCACGCTCGGCGCCCGCAGATAGGTGAGCACGCGAATGAGTTCGGTGGTGACGTTGTCGTTCTTGTGCGGAAGATGCGAACCGAGTCGGGCGAGAATCTGCTCGCGTTCGGTGTCGGTCGGCTTGCCGAGGCGAATGAAAGTGAGGGCATAGGCGCGAAGCAATCCGAGGAATTGATCATCGCTCAGCTTTGCGGGATCGAGCCTCGTCAACTGGGCAAGGCAGGCGGCCTTATGTTTCTCGTTGCCCCGACGGGCCAGCGCGACGATGCCGGTGATCCGCGTCTGCGGATCGTCAGCCAGCACGACCTGTTCCGCCCATTGGTCGACGGGCTGGGACTCCAGTGCCACGCGGGCCGCGTTGCGGATGAAGCGGTCCTTGCTCGCGAGATGCGGCCAGACTTCCTTCACAGCGTCCTTGTGTTTCTTGCCATGGAAGCGTTCCAAGGAACGACGCAACTTACGCGCAGCCGCAGCCTTCTTGTCATCAACGCCACGAGCGGCCGCCGTCGATTCATCACCGACATAGCGCACGCGGAACATCGCGGATTCCGCGCCGCGGCCGCCGACGAGGAAGTAGAGCAAGCCATCTTTACCAATGGCGGCATCCGTCACTGGCAAAGGCGTGCCGAACACAAAGTCCTCTCGTTCACCCACATAGCTCGCCCCCTTCGGCGTCAGGTGTATGGCGTGAATCGTGCCATAGGTCCAATCGAGCGCGAAGACGGCGTCCTGATACTTGGCTGGGAACTTGGCGCCCTTGCCCGCGACCACACCAGTCGGGGAACCCGGACCGATGTCCAATACGGGTGGCAGACTGTCTTCGTAGTAGCTCGGCCATTTGCCGGAACCGCTGCGCCAACCGTAATCCGATCCACTCACGACGTGATTGATGCGCGTCGGGCGGTACCAGGGCGAACCCATGTCCCATTCCATGTCCGCGTCGTACGTGAACATCTCGCCGAAACGATTCAACGTGATGTCGTACTGGTTGCGGTAACCGATCGACACGAGATGTTGCTTGAGGGTCTTGGGATTCAATCGCGTCACCCAACCACCAGGCGCAAGGCGTCCGCGCGCGTGACCGTTCGCATCCCACATGCGCGGAAGCAAAAGATCCTCCTCCCAACCCTGCACCGCCGAGGAAGCCTGCGGCGCGAGGTTGGCGTGATTGCCGCCGTCCATGTAAATGCCTTTGCCGTCCTCCGTGAGGATCAGGCCGTGGTTCCCGTGTTCCCCACCGCCGCGTTCACTGGGAATGGTCTCCACCTTGTCGAGTTGATCGTCGCCATTGGTGTCGCTAAGCCGGTAAAGATTCCCACCATTTCGATGAACCCAGAGCGAATCGAAGGCCCACAGCAATCCCTGCGCACCCGAGAGCAACGATCCCTTGTTCGGATCACTCACCTTCACGCCTTCCACCTTGCCTTTGCCATCCTTGCCGACAGAGATACGGAACAGACCCTTGCCGCTCTGATCGCTGGCATAGAAGCGTCCCTTCGGATCGGTCGTCAACGAAACCCAACTGCCCTGCGTTCCGCGAGGAACGGTATAGACGTGTTCCACGACAAATCCCGGTGCAGCAGAAATGTTCTTCGGATCAAACGGATCCGTCTTGCTCTCGCTGGTCGTTTGACGTCCGCCCGAGTAATTCGGAATCCCCCAAGGCGACTTCCCGATCGGCCCACGACTGGCAACCTTGGTCTTCCAATTGGAATCATCGAAGGCTGACTGCTCCCAGCCCTTCGGCGCCTTCTCGGCTATCTTCCACGAAGGTTCGGTGACAACCTTGAGCGTCTTGCCGTCAGCCGTCTTGACCGAAAGATTCAAAACGAGGGCCGCAATCCCGCCCTGGTTCTGTCCCTCCACTGCGATGACGTTCGCACCGCTCTGCAACAGCGCCGTCACATCCTTCTCCACCGGAAACATCCAATCACGACCGTCACCCACATGCTTGCCGTTGATCCAAAGCTTCAGCTTGTTGTCACAGGTCGCATAAACCCGCGCTGATTTCGCTTTGCCCTTGAGATTGAATGACTTGCGAAACCAAACCTTTTGTCCATTACCGGAGCGCTCCGTCCAGATCCATTGCGGCGTTGGCTTGTCCTTGATCCATCCGGCGTTGCTCGCCGACGGCACCTCGACGGCTGCCTGCCTGGCCACCTTGGGTGCGACGCTATTCGCCGCGGCCATCAATACGGCCTTCGCTTCCGCGCCCTTCAAATGCCGCAATCGCAGATTGCGAAACTCCGCCGTCATCGGCGGACCGGCGTGCAACTGCAAAGCCAGGATGCCGCGCGAAAGTTTCTTCGGATGATTATCCGTGATATCGCTGGTCGTGACGCCGTTGACCTGGTGGATCAAACGATTACCCACCGCCACGATGCGCAGGACATTCCACTCCGTATCGACGAGGTTGGCAGCGTTGCCGACTTCCCCGACGACCTTCTTCTTGCCGTCGGCACCGACCACGACCTTTTGTCCGCGATTGGCAATGATCCCGCGACCAAGGCCCTCACCGTACAGCATCCCGAAATTCTTCTGTGAGGCGTGTAGATCCGCCTGATACCCACTCACCCCAAAAGTTGCCGGGCGCGAAAGTTTGCTGCGGTATTGCACGCCCGAATTGTTCCCCTCGAACTTCGCCTTGCAGACAAACTCGAAATCCGCGACCTCGCCGCCCTGCCATACGAGAAACGTGTTCCCCTTCGTCGGTTTCTCCTTCGTCGTCTGCCCCACAATGGATCCGCCCTGCACGGACCAGAAACCGGGCAAGCCCTTCCATCCCGAGAGATCCTTTCCGTTGAACAGGATTTCATACTTCGCCGACGGTGCCGTCATGCCGGTGAGAACCGACAAACCAAGAGCCAAGAGAGTCTTCTTCATAATTCGGATGGCCGAGAAAATGGCCCACGAAACACACGAAAGCACACCAAAATTTCAAATTTCAGATTCCGTGTCTTCAGTGTGTTTCATGGGCCACTCAAACGAGCGATCCATCGCGCGGTTTCTCCGAGCCCCATCTGCCACCGTAATAAACGCGATCGTGACGGGTTTGAGCAAAGGTGGGAT
>JBMYQZ010000023.1:0-10052 GCA_049601855.1 Limisphaerales bacterium
AGAAAGAGATCCTCTATCTTGGCCGACTGCATCGTATCAAGGGCATCGATCATCTGCTCAAGGGCTGGGCGCAAGTGGAATCGAAGTTCGAGGATTGGAGTCTCGCGATCGCCGGTCCCGAGGAGAGCTACGGACGCGGGGTGGCTTACGCCGACGAGATGAAAAAGCTGGCGTCCGATCTCAGTCTCCAGCGGGTGGAGTTTCGCGGGCCCAAGTACGGTGACGAAAAACTCCAGGCCTATCGGGAGGCGTCCGTCTTCGTGCTGCCGTCCCATTCCGAAAACTTTGGCATGACCGTCGCCGAAGCCCTTGCCTGCGCCACGCCCGCGATCGTCACCAAGGGCGCACCTTGGGACGGGCTCGAGGCGAACGATGCAGGTTGGTGGATCGACGTGGGCGTCGACCCGCTGGTCCGCGCGTTGGGAGATGCCATGTCCCGGCCGATGAACCGTCTCGAGGAAATGGGCCAGGCCGGACGCGATTACGTGCGCCGCGAATTCGACTGGACGAATATCGGGGAAAAGACGACTGCGGCCTACCGTTGGCTGCTCGGGCAGGCCGACCGGCCTGACTGCGTCGTCGTCGATTGAGATCTACATGAACTGGAGAACGAACAAACTGTACATTGCCCTGCGCGGCGGCGGCCGCGCCCTTGGCTTGAACCGCCTGCTCGGCCGCCTGCTGAACTCCGGCGAATACGAGGAGAAGTTTTCCGAGGCCATGCTCGGCCTGATCGCCAAGGACCACGTGGTCTGGGACGTCGGCGCGAACGTGGGTCTCTACACCAAGCAGTTTGCCGACATCGTCGGCGATGCCGGCAAGGTGATCGCCTTCGAACCGAGTCCGGCCAATCGCAAGCAACTGGAGACGAATCTCAAATCGTTGAAAAACGTGCAGGTCGTTCCCGCCGCGTTGAGCGGCGAAACCGGCACGATGAAGTTTCTGGAGGTCGATGACGGCGGTGTGACCAGCCGCATCGTGACCGAGGACACCGGGGGCAATTGCGTGGATGTTGAGGTCGTCACGGCCGACGGACTGCTTTCCGAGGATCGTGCACCGGTGCCTAACTTCATGAAGATCGACACCGAGGGCTTTGAGTTGGATGTCCTGAACGGCATGAACGATCTGCTGAAAGAAGAGGAATTGAAGGCCGTCTGCATCGAGGTGCACTTCGGTCGCCTGGGCGAACGCGGCATGCCCAACGCCCCGCGCGAGATCGAGAAACGACTTACCGACGCTGGCTTCGCCACCTCTTGGGCCGACGCCTCGCACATCATCGCGTCGCGCAAGTAGATGAATTCCGTCGTCCTCGAAGAGACCGATCTCAAGGTCAGCCGGCTTTCCTTTGGGACCTCTCGATTGCATCACCTCAAGTGGCGGACGGATCGACAGCAACTCCTGGAAGCCGCGTTCGATGCCGGCTTCACGCACTTCGACACTTCGCCTTATTACGGTTTTGCGCTGGGCGAAGTCGAACTGGGACGCCTCGCCGCCCTACGGGACGGGCGGGCTACAGTCGCAACGAAGGTGGGCATGTACGCCGCGCTCGGTGTCGCCCGGAGCGGAGGAGCCGCATGGGTCAAGAAAGCGCTCGGTAAACTGGTTCGGCCTTGGGGTCGAGCGGTCGTGGACTGGTCTTTAAAACGGGCGCAGGAAAGTCTCACGGCGAGTTTGGAACGTTTGCAGCGAGATCACGTGGACCTGCTGCTTTTACACGAACCCGATCCCGCCTTGATCAACACCGATGAGTTTCTCGCCTGGTTCGAGGCGGAACGAAAGCGCGGACGCGTCCGCCACTGGGGCGCGGCGGGCAATCGCGAACAGTTTCCTGACTGGATGAAGGGTCATCCGATCGCACCTGTGCGCCAGGTCCGTGATTCGTTGTCCGATGAGAAGCCGTCCGCGCAAATTACCTTCGGTTATCTGTCGTCACAGAAAACGGGAATGGACGTCCGACAGGTACTCTCCCAGGCGCTGGAGCGGCAAGGTGGAACGGTCCTCGTGTCCACCCGCCAACGACCGCGCGTCGCACAACTCGCAGAATTCGCGCAGTGATCATCGACAGCAATGAATACGCCCGGACGGGCAGTGATGTGAACTGCGACGTCTGCATCGTCGGCGCCGGCGCGGCCGGCATTTACCTGGCGACGCGACTGGCTGCCAACGGCAAGTCGGTGGCCTTGTTGGAAGCGGGAAAACGCATTTGCCAGGACGGAGCAACGGTGGGCATTGAAGCGTTGTTGCCGGAGACGAAATACTGCGGATCGACCGACGGACGGTTCTTCGGTCTCGGTGGATCCACCTCGCGCTGGGGAGGCTTGTTGATTTCACATTCCGATCTCGATCTGCGTCCCGTGCCCGACGGGCAATTCGACACCTGGGCCCACATCGTCCGCCTGGTTGAATCACATCAAGGCACGGTTGCCACCGCGTTGAAGGTGGATGCGGACCGGGCGCACGAAGGAACGTCCCGGCGCTTTCTGCACCGCGTGCATGACGACCTCGACGTCAACGGCGTCAAGAGTCTGGCCGGAGAGTTCCTTCCCTTCCGGCGCAAGAACCTTTCCTTCCTGCTCAATGGTTCCGATCTGCGCGGAGAGCTGAAAGTCTTCCTCAATGCCGTGGCCGGATCATGGACGCGTGAGCAGGAGAGCGACATCGCGAGTGTGGAGATCCGCTGCGACGGGGGGAGCTTCACGGTCAAGGCGCGCCGCTTCGTTTTGACCGCCGGCACCATCGAATGTTCGCGGATCCTGCTCGAGATGCAGCGTGCACTGGGCGACGACCTCTTCGCCGCTTCGGAATCGATCGGGCGCAACTTGTCCGATCACCTATCCTGTGCGATCGCCGATGTGCCGGCGGAAGACAATCGGCTATGCATCAAGCAGTTCGCGCCCCGCTTCCTGCGCGGGCGGATGCGCAACTTCCGCTTCTACGATTCCAAGCCGTCGGCGGATGCTCCGCGATCCTTCGGCCATTTCATTTTCAAGAGCGACAACGCGGGCTTCCGGCTCGCCAAGAAGTTGTTCGGCAGTCTCCAGGCGCGTCGCTTGGAGAAGATCAGTCCGATGGAGTTCATCCGCGGTGCCGTCGGCTTGAGCGCGCTCGGGTTCAATCGCTACGTGACCCAGCGCCTGCATGTGCAGTCCGACACACTGATTCAGATGCAACTGGATGTCGAACAGGCGCCTGATCCTGCGAACCGCATTTCCCTTGTCGACGAAACGGACAAGTTCGGTCGACCCAAGGCGCGCATCGACTGGTCCATCCGCGACCGCGACCTGGAGAACATCGATCGTCTCGCAAAACGTTTTCTCGATCTCTGGCCGGCCGACCGGATGCGCCTGCCGAAACTGCTGCGTTCCAAGCCCGATGCGGAAACCACCAAGCCGCACGACGCCTATCATCCGGTCGGCACTTGCCGGTTGGGAACGGATGCGGCCGCCGTCGTTTCACCGGAGTTGAAAGTGCGAGGCACGAACAATCTTTACGTGTTGAGCACCGCGGTGTTCCCGACGGCCGGCACTGCGAACCCGACTTTCTCGATGCTTTGCCTCGGACACGAACTCGCCGGGCATCTCACCGAATCACTCAAGAACTGAATCGTGGCTGAATCCAAGAAAGCTCCACTGACCGTCATCGTTCCCGCCAAGAACGAGGAGATGAACCTGCGCGATTGTCTGCGTTCGGTGGACTGGGTGGAGAAGGTCTTCGTCGTGGATTCACACAGCGACGACGCAACGCCCAAGATCTGTAAGGATTGCGACGTGGAGCTGGTCCAGTTCGACTACGACGGCGGTTGGCCGAAGAAAAAGAACTGGGCCATCAAGAATCTGCCGATCAAGACCGATTGGATCTTCATCCTCGACGCCGATGAACGTATCACCTCCGATCTGCGTGCCGAGATCGAGAAGGCCATCGAGCGCAACGACAAGGATGGCTACTACACGCGCTGGAAGTTCGTCTTTCTCGGCCGCTGGATGAAGCACTCGTGGAGCCATGGCTGGATGTTGCGCTTCTTCCGCAAAGGCAAGGGCGAATACGAGGATCTCGGCATGCGCGGGGAAGGTGGCTGGGACAACGAGGTGCACGAGAATATCGTGGTCGATGGTCCCTGCGCCCGACTCAGTTCGCCGCTCCTGCACGAGACCAACCAAGACCTGGCCTTTTGGATTCGCAAGCAGAACGAGTTTTCCACCTGGAACGCCAAGCGTCGCTTGCAGCAGTTGGATGAACCCCGTCCTTCGTTCACGGCGCTCTTCTCGGGCGATCCCTTGAAGAAACGCAAGTTCCTCAAGTCCTTGTTCATCCGCATGCCCTTCAAGCCCGTGGTGATGTTCCTCTACCTCTACGTTCTCAAGCTGGGTGTCCTCGACGGCCGCTCAGGATTCTACTTCTGCGTGTTGCGCGCCATCCATGAATTCAACATCGACGCCAAGGTCTTCGAAGCGCGGCAGGCGCGATTAAAAAAGGCATGAAGCAGATTCTCCAGGATTTAAAGAATGGCGACACGATGCTCGCCGAAGTACCCCAGCCGGCCAATGGTGGAGGCAGCCTGCTCATCCGCAGCCTCAGCAGCGTGGTCTCGCTCGGCACGGAGAAGATGCTCATCGACTTCGGCAAGGGCGGTTGGCTGGCCAAGGCGCGGCAACAGCCCGACAAGGTCAAGCAGGTGCTCGGCAAGATCCGCACCGACGGTCTCGTCGCGACCTACAAGGCCGTGCAAGCCAAGCTCGATACCGCCTTGCCATTGGGTTATGCGAATTGCGGCTTCGTGCTGGAGGCGCCCGCGGGCAGCGGTTACGAAATCGGTGATGTCGTGGTCTCCAACGGTCCCCACGCGGAGGTCGTTTCCGTGGCAAAGAACCTTTGCGCGAAGGTGCCCGAGGGCGTGAAGCCGGAAGCGGCGGCTTTCACGGTCATTGGTTCGATTGCGTTGCAGGGTGTGCGTTTGATTCAACCGACCTTGGGCGAGACCTTTGTCGTGACCGGGCTCGGCCTGATCGGGCAATTGGCCGTGCAGATCCTGTTGGCCAGCGGTTGTCGGGTCATCGGGATCGATTTTGACTCGGCCAAGTGCGAACTCGCCCGCGGTCGCGGGGCCGAGGTGATCGACCTGTCGAGCGGCACGGATCCGGTGGCGACCGCCGAGCAACTCACGCGTGGACGGGGAGTAGACGGAGTGCTGGTGACGGCGTCCACCTCGAGCAGTGAGCCGATTCACCAGGCCGCCCACATGTGTCGCAAGCGTGGTCGCATCGTGCTGGTCGGTGTCACGGGATTGGAACTTTCACGGGCGGATTTTTACGAGAAGGAACTCAGTTTCCAAGTTTCCTGTTCTTACGGTCCCGGTCGTTACGAACCGAATTATGAGGACAAGGGAATGGATTACCCGATCGGGTTTGTGCGCTGGACTGAGCAACGGAATTTTGAGGCCTTCCTGGACTTGTTGGCGGCTGGGAAGATTGACATCGAACCCTTGATTTCCCACCGCTTCGATTTCGCCAAGGCATTGGAAGGCTACGAGAGGGTTAGTGGCGGTCAGGCCCTGGGTATCGTCCTCAACTATTCGGATGGCGAACAGGCTCTGCAGAAGATGCGCAACGGAAGTGAGCCGCCTCGCTTCGATGCCAATGTTTCCCTGGCGACGGCTCCTGCCAAGAAATCGGAAGTTGTGATCGGCGTGATCGGTGCCGGTGGCTTCACCGGACAGGTGCTGCTGCCCGGCCTTAAGGAAACCGGCGCTCGCCTGAAGACCATCGTTTCTTCCAAGGGTGTATCGGGCACACAGCTGGGTCGTAAGTTTGGTTTTGAGGTGTCCTCCACAGATGTCGACGCAGTGTTTGATGATGGAGAGATCAACACGGTTTTGATCACCACCCGGCACGACTCCCACGCGCGCTATGTGCGACGAGGATTGGAGGCGGAAAAGAACGTCTACGTCGAGAAGCCACTCTGTCTCACGGCCGAGGAATTGGATGACATTGGCGAGCTCCATGGGTCACTAGAGGATCCTTTCCTGATGGTCGGATTCAATCGGCGTTTCGCGCCGCACATCGTGAAGATGAAATCCCTGCTGAACAGCGTGAAGGATCCGAAGTCGATGATCATGACCGTCAATGCCGGCGCCATTCCCGCGGATCACTGGACGCAGGATCCGCAGATCGGTGGAGGTCGCATCGTGGGCGAAGGCTGTCATTTCATCGACCTGTTGCGCTTCCTCGCCGGGTACTCGATCAAGTCCGTTTCCTTCTCCATGGCCGGTATCGAAGGCGAGTCGAACATCGGCGATACCGTGTCCCTCACCTTGACTTTTACCGACGGCTCGATCGGCACGATCCACTATTTTGCCAACGGCAACAAAGGCGTGGCCAAGGAACGGCTCGAAGTATTCTGTGGCGGCAAGGTCCTGCAACTGGACAATTTCCGCAGCCTCATGGGCCATGGATGGAAGGGTTTCAACAAAATGAAACTCTGGGCCCAGGACAAGGGTCACCGCGCCGAGATGAAGGCCTTGGTGGACGCGGTTGGCGTGGGTGCCGGCAGTCCCATTGCCTTCGACGAGATTCGCGAGGTCACGAAAGCGAGCTTTCCATGTTGATTGACATCATTGCGGGCGCGCGCCCGAATTTCATGAAGATTGCCCCGATCATTCGGGCGATCGAAGAGGCGAAGGACGCGGGCGGTCCGCTGCGCTACCGGTTGATTCATACGGGTCAACACTATGACAAGAAGATGTCCGGGGACTTCTTCGAACAGCTGGGCATTCCCGAGCCAGATATCAATCTGGAGGTCGGTTCCGGGACGCAGGCGGCGCAGGCCGGTGCGATCATGGCCCGGTATGAAGAGGTGTTGCTGAAGGAACCTTCGAAGCTTTGTCTGGTCGTGGGCGACGTGACTTCCACCATGGCCTGCTCGATCGCGGCGCAGAAGTTATGCATTCCCGTCGCGCATGTGGAAGCGGGCATCCGTTCCGGCGATTGGACGATGCCGGAGGAGATCAACCGCATGGTGACCGATTCCATTACGAACTGGTTCTTCACTACCAGCGAGCACGCCAACGAGAATTTGCGAACTGCCGGCGTGTCGGAGGATCGGATCTTCTTCGTCGGCAACACCATGATCGACACTTTGCTGGCCAACCTGGATCGGCTGCGTCCGCCGGCCTTGTGGAACGAACTTGGGCTGGAGAAGGGTCGCTACCTTGTGCTCACCCTGCATCGCCCCAACAACGTGGACGAGCAAGACAAGTTGCTCGCCATGTTGAAGACGATTGCCGATGGACGTCGGGATTGTCAGGTGGTGTTTCCGGTCCATCCCCGCACGGCCAAGATGCTCAAAGACATCGGCGGCGAACTCGACGGACTGCATTATGCGGAACCGCTGGGTTATCTGGAGTTCAACTATCTGGTCCGCAACGCGCTTGCGGTGATCACCGATTCCGGTGGCATCACGGAAGAGACGACGGTGATGGGGATTCCCTGCCTGACCTTGCGGGACAATACGGAGCGTCCGGAGACCGTATCCGTCGGCACCAACGAACTCATCGGCACGGACCCGACCAAGTTGCCTCCCGCGCTCGATCGCCTGTTTGCCGGCGAATGGAAGGCGGGCGGCATCCCGGAACTCTGGGATGGCAAGACGGGTCGGCGTATTGTCGCGCAGCTGGAACGCCTGTTGCCCAACGAATAAGCCAAGCATGTCCAAAGAACCAAATCCCAAAGCTCGCCGCCGGATCACCGGCCGGCGCTTGGCGATCTTTTCGTTGATCGTGATCGTTGTCTTCTTCGTGGCCTTGGAGTTGTTGGCCCGCGTGGTGTTCTTCCAGATGGAACGAGGCGGGCTGGCTTTGCCACTGGCGGTCCGGACAGCACAGTTGAAGGTTGCCAATCGGGTACAGGGCCCGCTTCAGGCGGGCATCAAGAAAAAGGGCAAAGACATCTTCCAAGGCTTCTACGGTCCGGACGGTGAGGGGATTCGCGCTCACCTTACCGGGGAATACGAACGGTGGTTTCTCCGCCTCCAGAAGGCCTGTCAGCAAGCGGACAGCAAATTGGTGGTGCTCTACATTCCCGTGCCGCGCTGGCCCGAGCGGGGCAGTCCGCTGAGTGTCTCCGAGAAGTTCTGTCGGGGGTACTTCCGTGACCTGAGCGCCAAGCACCGGGTGGAGTTCTGGGACGCAGCCGAGTTGATCCACACCAATGACGCCACGGTGATCTCGCTCTATCCGGAAGATCCGCACCTGAATACCACGGGTAATCACCTGGTAGCCGCATACCTTCGGACACGTCTGGCGGAGGTCGCATCCATCCGCTCCAAGACCAAGTATTCCCCGCAGCCGGGCGCGCTCTATGGAGACTTCCTTCCGAATCAGAACCGCATCGAGGAAGGCGCCATCCCGATCCGTCGCATCACCAATTCCCACGGCTGTCGCGGCCTGCGCGACCTCGATGCCGAGAAGAAGCGGCAGCGCATTCTCTTTCTCGGCGACTCGTTCACGTATGGCACCGGCGTTGAGAGCTTCGAAAGTTTCCCGGCAATTCTCGAACGGCAGGTGAAGGACGTGGAATTCCTGAACGCGGGCAAGTACGGTTATACGATTGTTGACGAAGCCACGTTGTTTGAAGAGCGCGCCCGGCACTGCGCGCCGGACATCACCGTGTTGCAGGTGCTCGACAACGATTTGATCGGTCTGCTCTCGTACAAGTTGAATTCGTTCAGCCGCGAGCGGACCAAACAGCCCTTTCAACCCACGGAAGAGGAACTCACCTTCTTGAAGAAGTTTTTGAACGAGGAGGAGATCGCCTATATCAAACGCGGCGGTGCTTCCTGAATCGGCCCGGCGACGATTACCCGTCGGAACAATCAAATGAGCAAAATACTCGGCATATCCGCCTTCTATCACGACAGCGCCGCCGCCTTGGTGGTGGACAACGAGATCGTCGCCGCGGCGCAGGAAGAGCGTTTCACGCGCATCAAGCACGACCACGAATTCCCCACCAACGCGGTGCAGTACTGCCTGAAGGAAGCAGGCATTACTGCGGAGGAGTTGAACTACGTCGTGTTCTACGACAAGCCGCTACAGAAGTTTGATCGGCTCCTGGAGACTTATCTTTCCTTCGCGCCGAGCGGGTTCAAGTCGTTCCTGATGGCGATGCCCCTGTGGCTGAAGACCAAGCTGCATCTGCCGCGTGAGATCCGCAAAGCGCTGGATGGCAAATACAAGAAGCGGATCGCCTTCACCGGTCACCACGAGTCGCATGCCGCCAGTTGTTTCTTTCCCTCGGAGTATGAAGACGCCGCCATTCTCACGCTCGATGGCGTGGGCGAATGGGACACCTGCACCATCGGTCACGGCCAGGGTACGCAGATCAAGTTGTTGAAGACACTGAGCTTCCCGCACTCGCTCGGGCTACTCTACAGCGCGTTCACGTACTACACCGGCTTCAAGGTCAACTCGGGCGAATACAAGCTCATGGGCCTCGCGCCTTATGGCGAACCGAAGTACGCGAAAAAGATCTTCGATCACATCATCGATCTGAAGGAAGACGGCTCGTTGGCAATGGACATGAGCTACTTCAACTATTGCCAGGGCCTGACCATGACCGGGCCCAAGTTCGACGAGTTGTTTGGCGGTTCGGCCCGAAAAAGCGAAAGCGATATTGGCCAACGGGAAATGGACCTGGCGGCCTCGATTCAGGCGGTGACCGAGGAAGTGGTGTTGCGCATGGCGCGCACGGCGAAGGAACTGACCGGTTCCAAGAATCTCTGCATGGCCGGCGGCGTGGCATTGAATTGCGTGGCCAACGGCAAGCTCCTGCGTTCCGGTATTTTTGAAAACGTCTTCGTCACCCCGGCGTCGGGTGATGCCGGGGGCGCTCTCGGTGCGGCCCTGTTTGTGAATCACCAGTTGCTGAAACAACCGCGCAAGGTGAACCAGGGCGACACGATCAAGGGTTCACTGCTCGGGCCCAAATACGAGAACGACGAGATCCGCGCGTTCCTGGACCAGGAGAAGGTCGCGTGTAGTAGAACATGCCCACACCACACGC
>JBMYQZ010000023.1:10062-19126 GCA_049601855.1 Limisphaerales bacterium
CTGGACCAGGAGAAGGTCCCTCACACATACCACGAGAAGGAGGAAGACCTGCTTCAGGATGTGGCCAAAGAGATGGCCAATCAACAAGTCGTCGGCTGGTTTCAAGGTCGTATGGAATTCGGACCACGTGCACTTGGAGCACGCAGCATTATCGGCGATCCCCGCAGTGCGGAGATGCAGTCTCAGATGAATCTGCGCATCAAGTTTCGCGAATCGTTTCGGCCCTTCGCGCCCTGTGTGCTGGCGGAGGAGGTGAGCGACTATTTCGACCTCGATCGCGAGTCGCCGTACATGTTGATCGTGGCCGATGTGAAGAAGGAACTCTGGAACGATCTGACTGACGAACAGAAAGCGCTCATGAAGGACGACGATCTGCGCAAACGCGTCAATGTTCCGCGGTCGACCCTGCCGGCCATCACGCATGTCGATATGAGTGCCCGGGTCCAGACGGTCGACGAGGAACGCTATGGTCGTTACTACCGGCTGATGAAGGAGTTCAAGCAGCAGACCGGTTGTGGGGTGATCATTAACACCTCCTTCAATATCCGTGGCGAGCCGATCGTCTGCACGCCTCAGGACGCCTACCGCTGCTTCATGGCCAGCGACATGGACGTGCTTGTGCTCGAGAATTGTGTTCTGCGCAAGACTGAGCAGCCCCAACAGGACGAGTCGGAGAAGCAGAAATACATCGAGAGCTTCAAACTCGATTGATTCCATTCCCATTTCTGGCCCCATCGATCCGCCGGCGCCGTCGGCGGATCGTCTGTTTCCGGTCCTGATTTTGTGCGTGTGTTACCTATTGACCGGCGTAGAGTGGCCGGTGGACTCATAATCGAAACGTGAACCGACGCGACTTCATTCAGCGACTCGGATTGTCGCCCGCGGTGCTTCCGTTCCTGGGCGCCTTGCCGGCTTTGGCCGCGCCCAAAGCACGGCCGAAGCAACGCCTGATCTTCGTCTTCACGCCCAACGGGACGATCGCCGATGAGTTCTGGCCGACGGGAATCGGACGCCACTTCCGGCTGAAGCGGATTCTTCAGCCCTTGGAGCCGTACCGCGATCGGATGCTGTTGCTGGATGGGATCTCCAATCTCGTGGAGAGTCCGGGCAACGGCCATGTGCGCGGTATCGGCACGCTGTTGACCGCCCGCCCCTTGTTGAAGGGCAAGCTCCAGGTCGAAGCGGAATACGAACCACATGGCTGGGCCAGCGGCATCTCTTTCGATCAGGAGATGAAGCGCTTCCTGCAGGCGGGCAACGAGACCCGCACGCGTCATGGCTCGCTCGAGTTCGGAGTCGGTGTGCCGCATCGGGCCGTGCCGATGGGACGCCTTTGCTACACCGGTTCGGAAAAACCGATCGCACCGATCGATGATCCGTACCAGATGTATCAGAAACTCTACCGGAGGATGCCGGATCGGGGACTCATTCGCAGTCTGCTCGACGACGTGAAGGAAGATTTGAACCGGGTCGGCGGGCATCTGGGATCCGAGGATCGCGAACTTTTGGAACGCCACGCAACGCACGTCCGGGAGATGGAACGCAAGCTGGACCAGGCACCGATGAAGGAGCTGCGAGTGCCGGCCCCAGCCATTCGTCCGGCCGTCGCGAACTTGAACGACAACATCCCGATGTTGAGCCGACTCCAGGTGGATATGTTGGTCAACTCGCTGGCCAATGACATGACACGGATTGCCACCTTTCAGTACTCGCAAGCCACCGGCAACGAACGCATGACCTGGCTGGGTATCAACGAGAAGCATCACATGATCTCCCATGAGCCGGACGACAACCAGGAGGCGCGCGAACAACTGATTCGTATCAACCAATGGTACGCCGGGGAGATTCGATACCTGCTCGACCAGCTGTCCGGCACTCCAGAACCGGGCGGGGACGGCAGCCTGCTGGATCATACGACCGTGGTCATGATCAACGAGCTTGGAAAGGGCAACATCCATACCCGCCACCGACTTCCGATCGTGCTCATTGGAGGGAACCTCGGTTTTCGCATGGGGCGCGCTCTGCGATTGGACTGGCGGCCCCGGCAGATGGATTACGTTTCGCATCACCGATTGTTGCTGGCGATTGCCCATCGCATGGGGCATCCGCTCGAGACTTTTGGCGTGCCGGAGTTATGTGCCGGCGGGCCGATGGATTTGAACGGTTACACGGCCAGCGAGCTTGCCCACGACGGGCCGGCCGCCGGAGCCGCGGTCGGAGGAATCGGTGCGCTTTGGTGGACACGGTCGCGGAAACGCAAGACCGGCGAACGACCCGCGGAAGCCGAACCCAGCGATGCCAGCTGAAACGCGATCTCACGACCGGTTGGTCGTCGCCCTGTTGTTACTTCCCGCCCTTGGCTACCTTGGCGTGATGGTGGCCGACGTACGCCGGCTCGGGCAAATTCCCTTCAGTTACGTGGACCTCCTGTTTTTGGTTCTGGTGATGGGCTACGTCATGGTGGTGGCGGGTTTGCGCGAGAGTATTCATCGCCAACGTCTTTGCCTGGTGGTCTATGCCGCTGCGATTCCAATCCTTGGCTTCGAATTTGCCGGCCAGGCGATGGGCCTGCGCGACCTTCCTTGGACGCCGCAGAAGAAGCGCCTTCGACTGACGGCGAAGGGCCTGCCGGGCATGCAAGGCGAGGTTGAGTTTAACACGACCTGGCGTGGCGTTCGCTCACCTGATGTCTGGCCGGAACGTCGCGAGGATCGCATCTTGTGCGTCGGCGGCAGCACGACCGAATGCCTGTACGTGACCGATGCGGAAACTTGGCCCTGGCTGCTCGGGGAAAAGTTGACGGACAAGGCCGGCCGACCCGTGCTGGTTGGCAACGCCGGCCGATCCGGACATTACACCGGCCATCACTATTACCAACTCAAGCACTACCGGTACGCCAACGACTACGGCACGGTGATCGTGCTTTGCGGCATCAACGACATGGCGACCTTTCGTCGCCGCAATCTCGCCGACGTTCAACGGCGCGTACCGGAAGAAGCCCTGATGCTCACCGCGCAGAAGCACTCTGCTTTGCGCGGTTCGATCCTCGTGAGCACCTTGTACGGAATCTGGAAAACCTCCACCGTGAATCCCCGCTACGCCATCATTCAGGACTTCGCCGCGGAGTCGGTCAATGTGGTCAAGGACCGACGACGGCGTTACCTGAAAAAGAACGTCATCGGCGAGATGCCGAAGGGTTTGGTCGGCGCCATGGAAAACTACCAGCGCAACATTCGGCGGATCGCCAATCTCTGCCGTCAACGCCAGCAGCGGGTTGTCTTCGTCACCCAGCCGACCTTGTACCACGAGAAGATGTCGGAGGACTTGGACGCCTTGATCTGCGAATACACCGATCATGGCTCCCACACGACCAAGGTCCTGAAACAGCTGATGGACGCCTACAACGATCGTCTGCTCGAGACCTGTCGCGAGCTCGGCGTGGAATGCCTGGACCTGAACGCCATGCTGCCGAAGGACACCACGGTGTTCTACGACGACTGCCATTTCAATCCGTCCGGTTGCAAATTGGTGGCGGCCGCCCTGTTTGATTTCCTCCAACGGAACTGACTCGCGTGAAACGGTTGCGACTATTGTTTCATACCGTCCGGCATCTTGCGGTCGGACAGGTACTCAATCGGATTCGTCGCCGGATGCTGCGAAAGATCGATGGGATTCTCAATCGTCCAACCCGTGCCAGCCAGACACCGACCATCAAGAAGCTCCAGCCGGTCTGGACTGCGGAAGCGGGACACGATCTCGATGGTCTGATGAAGGCCTTGGAGGAGGGTCGTTTCGAATTTCTCGGGCAGGAACATTGCTACCCCGACACCATTGATTGGGACGATCCCGCGGTCAGTCATCTTTGGCGGTATCACCTGCATTACTTTGGGTATCTGGAGCACGTTGCGGCCTGGGCCAAGACCGGAGAACGCTCGCGCGCGTTTGCGTTGTTCCGGCGATTGGTCGATTCCTGGATCGGACATCATCAGCGGATCGCGGGTGACGGCTGGCATCCCTATACGCTCTCGTTGCGACTGGTGAACTGGATTCAAGCCTGCTGTGTGTTTCGTGATGAACTCGAAGCGGATCCGGAGTTTCGAGATCGCCTGCTGCGCAGCATGTGGCGACAGGGAGAGATCCTGTATCGTGATCGGGAATTTGATGTGCGCGGCAATCACGTGTTGGAAAACCTGCGCGCGCTTATCTGGCTCGGGACGTTTTTTGACGGGCCGATTGCCGAGCGGTGGTTGCAATCATCCTGGAGTGTCTTGGAAGCGGAGACAGCCGAACAGGTCCTCGCCGACGGGGGACACTTCGAGCGCAGTCCCGGTTACCACCTGCTGGTGATGAAGGACCTCATCGAAATCAGCGAACTGTGTTCCCGCAATGATCGGCCTGTTCCATCCTGGCTGCAGGCAGCGATTGAACGGATGGAACGCTATGCCACCGCGATTACGACTCCGACGGGGCGGGTCCCACTGTTGAAGGACACCGCCTTGGATGCCGCGCCAGAGGCACCGGAGGCGGCGAACGAGTACGGGAGCAGATTGCTGGAAGCGAGTGGTCACTACGTCCAGCGTGATTCGGATCGCGGACATTTCCTGATCATGGATGTCGGTCGGGTGTGTCCGGATTACCTGCCGGCTCACGCGCATGCCGACATGCTGAGTTACGAGTTGTTTGTGTCCGGCCTGCCCTTGGTGGTCGATTCGGGTGTCTACGAATACACCGCCGGTGAATGGCGGAACTACTTTCGCTCCACCCGGGCCCACAACACGGTTTGCTTGGCGGGCGAAAATCAGTCCGAGGTGTGGGGCAGTTTCCGCGTCGCCCGCCGCGCCCGACTGCACGGACTTGTCCATGGTGACTGCGAAGACCACCACTGGTGTCGCGCCCGCCACGATGGCTATCGAAGGATTGGCGCCGGCGATCATGAACGCACGCTCATCTGGCTGCGGCCCGACGCGTGGTTGATTGTCGATCGCGTCTCCGATCCACAACGTCGTCAGTTCGAAAATATTATTCATCTGCATCCCGACGTTTCCGCGACGCGGCAGGACGATGGCTCCTATCGATGGGAACACGGAAAGGAGTCCGGCAGGGTCGTCGGTTTCGGTCATGACACCGACGAATGTCATCAGGGCACGGTGGCGAAAACACACCGGAGCTGGTATTCCGAACGGTTTGGCGTGAAGCGCGAGAATCCTGCTGTCACCTTCACTGGCGTCGCAGATGAGAGTCTATCTGGTTACGCGATTGTCGTCGGCAATGACGTTCCCGCGATTCGTCCTGCCGACGGATCGGTGAACGTGGAGATCGGCGATCGAATATATGAAATCAATTTATTGGCAGATCGGATCGAAGTCCGGTTGAAGCAAACATGAACATCTCTGTCTTTTCGCATTACTTCACGCCCGAGATCGGCGCCCCCTCGGCGCGAATTCACGACATGTCGCGGCAATGGCTGGCCGCGGATCACGCGGTGGACGTGGTCACGTGTTTCCCTAATCACCCCACCGGCAAGCTGTATCCCGGCTACGAAGGCGGCGGTTACCAACTGGAGGACATGGACGGCCTGCGCGTGCATCGCAACTGGACCTACATCACTCCGAACAAGGGCTTCCTCAAGAAATCACTCGGCCACCTCTCCTATCTCCCGTCGGCGCGCTGGCACAGCATCGGCAAACTCACCAAACCCGACGTAACGATGGGCACGTCGCCCACCTTCTTCGCTGCTATGGCGGCGGCCAAGGCGGCGCGCAAGTATCGCGTTCCCTTCATCATGGAAGTGCGCGATTTGTGGCCGGCCTGTTTCGTCGATCTCGGCGTTCTCAAACAACCAACGCTCATCAAGCTGCTCGAGAAGTGGGAACTCTCGCTTTATCGGCAGGCCGACCGTGTGGTGACCGTCACCGAATCCTTTCGCGAAGATCTGATTCGTCGCGGCATCCCGGCCAAAAAGGTCGCAACGATTTACAACGGGGCGGATGAAGATTTCTGGCAGCCACAAGAAGCCCCGCAGGATTTACGGGAGAAGCACGGGCTTGAGGGCAAGTTCGTCGCGCTTTACATCGGCGCTCACGGAATTTCCCAGGCGCTGGGCCGGGTCGTTGACGCGGCCGAACAGGTGAAGGACATCAAGGATCTGCACTTCCTCTTCGTCGGCGAAGGCGCGGAGAAGGAACAGTTGAAGCAGCAGGCCAAGGACGCGAAATTGAACAACATCACCTTCGTTGACCCCGTGGGCAAAGACGAGGTGAAGGCGTACTACGCGCTCTCCGATGTCTGCCTCGTGCCGTTGCGCAACATCCCGCTCTTCAACACTTTCATCCCGTCCAAGATGTTCGAAATGATGGCGATGGAGAAACCGATACTCGCCAGCCTCGAAGGTGAAGCCGCCGATATTCTCGATCGATCGGGCGGGGCGAAGGTGGTTCCTCCCGAGGACAGCAAGGCGATGGCCGCCCAGTTGCGCGAGTTGCACCAGGGACGTTCGGAACTTGGCAAAATGGGCAAAGCCGGTCGCGAGTTTGTGATCAAAGAATTCTCCCGTCGCATGTTGGCGGCGAAGTATGTCGAGGTGATGAGAGACGCCATTCAGGAGAAGAACGCACGATGAAAGTTTTGGTTACTGGAGGCGCGGGTTTCACCGGATCTCGCGTCGTTCCCATTCTGTTGAAGGCCGGCCATGAAGTCCGTTGTCTGGTTCGTCCAACGACGAATGTGGACCGATTGCCCGTGGACGATGTGGAACTGGTCCACGGCGATTTTGAAGATTCGGACAGCGTTCGCCGCGCCTTGGAAGGCCAGGATGTGTTGATCAACATCGCATCCTTGGGCTTCGGCCACGGTCCCGACCTTGTCAAGACGATCGAAAGCAGTTCGTTGCGCCGCGCGGTTTTCGTTGGCACCACCGCGATCTTCACGAAACTCAACGCGCCCAGCAAGGTGGTGCGCAAGGCGGCGGAAGATGCCATTCGGGCAAGCGGGCTGGAGTACACCATCCTGCGACCCACGATGATTTATGGTGGCCCGGATGACCGCAACATGTGTCGCCTGATCAAGTTCTTGAACCGCTGGCCCATGATCCCGGTCTTTGGCAGCGGACGTTGTCTGCAGCAACCCGTGCACGTGGAGGATGTCGCCCAAGCCGCGGTGGATGCGGTTTTTGAGGATCGTTGCATCCGTCAGGAGTACAACATCTCCGGTGCCGCGGCGCTCACCTATAACGACGTCATCGCGACCATCTCCGAGCTTCTGGGTCGGCGGCGTTTCCGTTGTTACCTTCCCGCTTCGCTCATCATCGGGATGCTGAAACTGACCGAGTCGATCGGAATTCGTCTGCCGGTGAAGGCCGAGCAGGTGCAGCGGTTGAATGAGGATAAGGCTTTCGCGCACGATGACGCGGCGGCGGATTTCGGTTACGCGCCCCGAACTTTCCGCGACGGGATTGCGGCGGAGATCAAGCAGATGAACCTGTTGCGTCAAGACGCCTGATGGATCCCGTATTGAAATTCTTCTTGGGCGCGGCGATTGCCAGTCTCTGTTCGGGCTGGATTGTCTATCCGCTCTTGCTGCGGTGGAACGTGATTGATCGTCCGAACGAACGCTCGAGCCACGCGCGGCCCACTGCTCGTGGTGGCGGTGCGGGATTTGTCGCGGTCATTATTGGAGTGGGGATCTGGCAGTTGGTCACTTCAAACAACGAGTCCGGGATCATCATCTACCTTTCCGCGGGGGTGCTGGCGGTGGTGTCATTCATCGATGACTTGCGAACTTTGCCCGCCGGCATTCGATTCGGATGTCACGCATTGGCAGCCGGCGGTGCGATCTGGTTCTTGGACGGGGTGGCCGCAAGTGCGAATGTCGAAGTATCGATGCCGGTTCGTGTGGCTGTCATGGTGCTGCTGTTCTTCTGGATCACGGGTTACACCAACGCCTTCAATTTCATGGACGGGATCAACGGCATCTCGGGTCAGCAGGGATTGATCAGTGCGGGTGGCGCCGTGCTGGTCGTCTACTGCAGTGGCACTTCCATCGAGACTCCCGGGGCGACGTTGCTCTTGCTCATCGCCGGCGCGTGCCTGGGATTTCTGCCGCATAACTTTCCGCGGGCGCGAATGTTCATGGGCGACGTGGGCAGCGCGCCGTTGGGCTACCTGCTGGCGGTGGGCACGATCTGGCTGGCCTTGGAGACCAAGATCGAGTTGTTACCGGCGCTGCTGCTGCTGCACGCCAACTACGTTCTCGATACTGGTATTACACTTGCTAGACGAGCCCTCCGTGGTGACAAATGGTATACGGCACATCGGGAACACTTTTACCAGCGACTGATCCGATCGGGTCGATCACACACCTGCGTGACCCTCATGCAAGCAAGCCTGCTCTTGATTTCAACCGTGCTACTCGCTAGTTATTCGCGGCTCGAATTGGTTGGGCGTGTTTTCTTGGCCGCGACGGTCATCGGTATCTGGTTAGTGTTTTTTCTCCGGGCGGAATTCGAATTCAATCGACATCGCGCCGGAACGGACAGCGTGTGAGCATGCTGAGTTTGTGTTTTTGAAGAATGGCTAAAAATCTAGAAGAAATCATCGGCGTGCTACGGGGCCGGTGGGGATTGCGGACCTCGGCGCTGTTCATGGCCTACTTCGTCTGCTTGTCATTTAGTCATTTCATGGCCTGGCAAGTTCGGTTCGACGCCATGATCCCCGCTACTTATGACGGTCAAATATGGGAGACGGGCAAGGTCGTCATTCCGATCAGCCTGTTGTTTCTGGCCTTGTGCCGGCAGTTCACAGGTATCATCAGTTTCTTCGGCGTTCGTGATCTCATCCGTCTCTTGATTGCGCTGCTGGCCGCTTCGGTCGTCGTTGCGCTGCTGCATTTGATCGAGCCGCCGCGCACCTTTGAACCCCCGCCGCGTGGGGTGATCCTCATCAATTTTGTTCTCTCATTCCTCGGGCTTGGTTCCTTGCGTCTGGCCTTTCGATTGTATCGTGAGCGCGGGGCTTTTCGTGGCATGGGCAATGGTTGGAATGCCAAGCGCGTGGCGATCATCGGTGCC
>JBMYQZ010000024.1:0-19004 GCA_049601855.1 Limisphaerales bacterium
TTCGAGGACGTCGTCTTGATCGTCGGCTACCAGAATGTGAGGCACGGAGGAAGGAATCATTGGCATGCGGGGAAGTCAACGGTTTGGGGATGGACTTGGCGGACTCAGTGGACGAAGTATGGCCAGATGAAGACGCGAGTCATGATCTTGATCGTTGGAGTGTGCGCGGTGTTAAACCTGGCGGCTGCGGAAGTCGGGCGGTATCAGATCACCAGCTCGATGTCGGGGGTGTATTTTCTCGATGCCGCCACCGGGGAACTGTGGCGTCGTGCGGATGAGGGGGAATGGGTAAAGGTAAACAGTCCGGCGTCCAAGGTGGCAAATGCCCCAGAGATCAAGAAGGTGCCGGTTTCAATCGGGCTTCCCACTGCTGGAGAATCGCTGACGATATCGCAACGTGAAGTCCGTAGCGTGCCGGGTTCGAAGGGATCACTGAAACTGCGCTTGGCGGATGTCACGGCCGGGCAAGCGTTGGTCGAGGTGTACGATCAGAGCGGTCTCATGTTTCTCGATCGAACTTCCTTGAAGGACGGCGAGTTTGCGTCGTTTGAGGTGAAAGGAAAAAATGTCTACTTGCAGATCACCGAGATGGTAAACAAGTTGATTGGCCGGGATTTCTGCGTGGTGAAATTCTCGTTTGTGAAGCCGGTCGTGGAGGAAAAATAACTCATGCCGGACGGGCGACGGTGAAGACCTGGTCGAGATTGGCGTAGTCGTTGCCGCCAAGACGGGCGAGGGGATCGAGTGATTTGGCGTCGATGGAGGGGATGGTTTCACCAGCGCCTGCAATTTCATCGGAGAGCCAGGCGGATTTGATTTCGCCGATGACCAGACCTTGTGGGCCCTCGCCGACTTCGATGATTTGGTGGCGTTGGCAGAGGAGCGCAATCCGGGCTGCTCTCAAACGCGGGAGAGACCAGCCTTCCTCGTCCGTGAGCTCCAGATTGTTCTCGATGACTTCGGATTCGCCGGATTCGAGCGAAGCAGCGGTGGCGCTGACGGCTGCGGCCATTTCCACGGAGGCGATGTGGACGACGAAATGCCCGCGCTCCTCGATGTTGCGCCAGGTGTCTTTCTTCGTCCTGTCGCGCTTGCGGCCGATGGAAAGCGAGAGGGTGGGTGGTTTGCTGGTGACCCCGTTGAAGTAGGAAAAAGGGGCGAGATTGAAACTTTCGTTGCCGTTGTCCGAGAGAACCCAGGCGATCGGGCGGGGAATGATCGTCTGAATCATCAGGCCATAGACATCTTTGCCGGAAAGGTGATCGAGTTCGATGCGCATAAGGTCGTTGTAAAGACTCGCACTCAAATTGGAAACTGCTTACATCGGGCGGGTCACGTGAAGCCAGTTCCTCAATATAAATGCGGCAAAGAGATCGCCCGCGGGGGGATGGGCGCGGTCTTGACGGCGGAGGATTTGCGGCTGGGCCGGACGGTCGCGATGAAAGTGATGCTCACGCAGCAGGCGGATCCGTCTGAGGCGGAGAGATTTCATCAGGAAGCGCGAGTTCTTGGACGGCTCGCACATCCGAATATTGTCCCGATTCATGACGTGGGTGTGGATGCCGGAGGACGTCACTTCTACACCATGAAGCTGGTGGAAGGGACGACACTTCACGATATTCTGCGTCGTGTATCGGAAGAGGATCCGGAGGCGTTGGAGAAGTATTCGCTGAGCAATTTGCTGACGATTTTTCAGAAGGTGTGCGACGCGATTGCTTTTGCGCATTCGCGCGGGATCATTCATCGGGACCTGAAGCCTCAGAATATCATGGTGGGGGCCTTTGGTGAGGTGTTGGTAATGGACTGGGGTTTGGCGAAGATTATCTCTGCGGAGGATTTTGGCACTTTGCCGGAAGAGCCGAAGATTGATTCCAGTGATGCCAGTGCCCCGACGGTCGTGGATGGAGGGGGGGGGATCCGATAACCGGGCCGTCCAAGCACGCCGAGGTCTCGACGGTGATCGACGACAATGCCCCAACCATCATTGACGGGGACCGGACGATCGCCACTCCGACGGGTTGGGCGGGAGTCAATGTGCCGGCCAGAGACCCGTCGCTGGATGAGGTGGCCTTGGCTGATGATCCGGTGGAGGTCGATGGCAATGCTTCCACGGTGATCGACGGAGGGCCGGCGGCAGCCGACGCGGCTACGTTGGTCGACGGCGACGAACAAGACCGGGGCGTTCGCGTGGGAGGACCGATGGATCAAGTGCAGTTGACGATGGAGGGGGCGGTGATGGGGACGCCGAATTTCATGTCACCCGAACAGGCGGCGGGTAAGATTTCAGAATTAGATCCGCGTTCGGACATCTTTTCTCTGGGCGGGGTTCTGTATTCGATCCTGACCTTGCGTCCACCGGTGCGCGGCTCTTCGATGGAGGAAATCCTCGGGAAGGTGCAATCGGGCACGATCGTCGAGCCGACGCAATACAACAGTCCCGGGTTGATTGAGAAAGCCCGTGCATCGCTGTCCGGTGAATTGGCGGAGGCGAGCGATGTGGTGAAGGTTCCGCATTGCCCGAACGGGAAAGTACCGGCGCGGATGTCGGCGGTAGTGATGAAGGCGTTGCGGAAGGATCCGGAGCGACGTTATCAGGCGGTGGAGGATTTCTCCGCAGACGTCAGTGCTTACCAGGGTGGATTTGCGACCTCGGCGGATGAAGCGGGTTTGTTCACCTTGTTGCATTTGTTTATTCAACGCCATCGCACCATCGCGATCGTCATTGCGATCGGTTTGATTGGGGCGGTCGCGTTCGTGTTCGAATTGATGGCCAAGGAGCGACGGGCGCGGGCGGCAGAAGTGACCGCAGTCGAAGAGAAGGAATTGCAACGTCAGGAATTCGCCAAGGCACAAACGGCCTTGGGTGAAGCGGCGATTCGGGAACTGGATGGCTCGAAGGCGCACGCCTTGTTGGCGGCAGTGCCGGAAGATCTGCGCGGCTCAGATTGGAGGTATCTGAACGAGCAGGCCGATACCTCCATCAATACTGTCTTCGGAAAAGACGAGTTGAAGGTGTTGGCTATGGAGCCACTTCGCGATATGGCCGGTGTCTTTGCGGTGGCCTGTGCGGATCGGCGGGTGCGAATCGTAAAGGCTGATGCCAAGGAACCGATGCTGAGTTTTCCAACTGCGTTCGGCGAATCGGTCGACGCGCCCTTCACGATGTCGGTTTCGGCCACGGGAGGGGAACTCGCGATTGCGAACTGGGATTCCACCAAGGTCGTCTTCCACAACACGATCACCGGTGCAAAGCTCCGTGAGTGGGAGGCGTCTCGTCCGTGGAAAATTGAATGCAGTCCGACGCGGAATCATCTGTTGTTCTCGCCGGAACCGGTCTCTGGCCAACCCGTGCAGTTGAAGTTGTTCGACTCCAAGACCGGCAAGAGCCTGTGGACCTATGATCCGGGTGTGGATTGGATGTTGGCGGCGTTTACTCCTGATGGACAGCACGTGGTGGTGGCCTTGGGCGCCGTCGAGGCGGTGTTGCTGGATGCGAGCACTGGCAGGGAACTGGCCGCTTTGCCCGAGACGGGACCACGAATTTACCGCATCGCGATCAGCCAGGACGGTGTGCTGGCGGCGTTTGGCGACGGGCAGGGAGGGGTCACGGTGGTGGATTTGTCAGAACGCCTGCCGGTGACCAGTTTCCGGGCGGGCGAGAACATTATTCGTCTGCTGGCCTTTGCCCCGGACGGCGGGCGTCTGGTGACGCTGACCTATCCTCCCAATCACTCATTCCATCATGTCCAGGTCTGGAATGCGATCACCGGTCATGGACTGCAATCGCTGCTGGGCGTCAGCCGGGATTCCAAGAGTGCCGCGTTGCATCCCTTTAGCGCTGAATTGCTCGTGGCTGGTCAGGAAACCAAAGCCTGGAATGTCGGCCAGCCGGAACCGCTCTGGTATGTGGAGTCCGGAATCAATCCTCCGTTGGCGCGCTTTTGGCCGGATGGAAATTCGCTGCTGTTGAACGACCCGATGGGGCGACCGCAGTTGGTGAAGGTGCAGGCCGATGGATCGGTTCGGACCAATTGGCAAGCGGAGGTTGTTTGTGGCCGACAGTCACTGGTGACGGGGAACCAGGACTACGCGGTCATTGGTGGTTCGTCGTTCGATCAATCCGAGACGCATTACTTCATGTTGTCGATGGCGGGAACCAACGTTCTGCCAATGGGCATGAACCCGGAGGAACCTTTCCGCTTTCTGGAATTGGGTCCGTCCGGGCCGAAGTTGCTGACGGAGACGAACGTGATCTCGATGCTTGCCTACAGCGAGCCGCCTGGATTCATGCCGGAAGGAGACTGGGCGCTCGGCAAGTGGCTCGACACAAATCAGATCGTGTTGGTTTCGCGTTCTTCCAAGCAGTCACAAATGACGGTGGCGGACGGCACCAGCGGGGAGGTTCTGAAATCTGTCTCCATCCCCTCCGAGGTCTATGTCCTCGATGTTTCGCAAGATGGTAGGTTGATCGCTGAAGGCGGACAGGATCGATTGGTCCGTTTGCGTGATTCAGGCACGCTTTCGGTGAAGCATGAGTTTCGAGCGCATGACGCGGCGTTGACCGCGCTGGCTCTGCATTCATCTCGTCCCTTGGTTGCCACGGCCTCGGAAGATCTCACCGTGCGGCTTTGGAATTTCGAAACCGGCGAGATGCTGGATGAATTGCGCGGGCCCCCGGTCAAGGGACTCGACTTCAGCCCGGATGGCACACGCTTGATGACGGTCGGCGTCGAAAGCCTCGCGTTCGTGTGGGATCTGCCGGTCCTACAGACTGCCGACAAATGAGGCCATTTTCTCGGTGGCCAATTGGATTTCGTCGAAGGAGGTCGCGAAACAACAGCGGAGGAATCCTTCCCCACTCGTGCCAAAGGCATCCCCCGGAACGCACGCGACATTGTGCTCGTTGAGGAGCTTGACGGCGAATTCTTGAGAGCTGAGACCGGTGCCGGCGATGCTGGGGAAGGCGTAAAACGATCCGCGCGGTGAGTGGCACGGCAGGCCCATGTCATTGAAGGCCTTCACGATGAAGTTGCGGCGGAGGCGATACTCGTCGCGCATCTTGAGCATGTCGTCCCAGCCGTTCGTGATGGCTTCCACGGCCGCTTCCTGGCTGATGATGCTCGCGCAGAGCATCGAATACTGATGGATCTTCATCATCGCATCGACGAGGGCGGGTGGGCCGCAGGCATAGCCGATGCGAAAACCGGTCATGGCGTAGGCTTTCGAAAAGCCATGCAGGAAGATCGTCCGTTCGGCCATGCCTGGCAGGGAGGCGATGCTCGTGTGTTCGCCTTCGAAAGTAAGCTCGGAGTAGATCTCGTCGGTGATGACGATCAAGTTGTGCTTCACCGCGAGGGCTGCGATTTTCTCCAATTCCGGACGGGTCATCGTGCCGCCAGTTGGATTGGTGGGGAAGTTGAGGACGATGGCTTTCGTCTTGGGCGTGATGACCTTGGCAATGTTCTCAGCGCGAACCGCAAAATCGTCTTCGGCCGTACAGGCGACTGGCACGCCCACACCGTAAGCCATCGAGATGCCCGGGGCATAACTGACGTAGCAGGGTTCGTGGAAGATGATCTCGTCGCCCGGATCGATGATCGCCCGGAACGCGAGGTCCATCGTTTCGCTGACACCAACGCCGATCAGGATCTGCGTGTGCGGATCGTATTGGATTCCGAAATGCCGTCGCAGATGTTTGCTGATTTCGGAGCGGAGCTTGAGCAGGCCAAGATTGGAGGTGTAGCTGGTGCGACCCCGTTCCAAGGCGTAGATCGCCGCCTCGCGAATGTGCCAGGGAGTGACAAAGTCCGGTTCGCCGACCCCGAGCGAGATGACGCCCTCGCGGCTTTGGACAATGTCGAAGAACTCGCGAATCCCCGATTTGGGGATCTGGGCGATCTGCTGGGAGACAAATTTCTCTGGATCGAAGGAGTCAGACATCGTTCGTGATAGGGATATACGTATACGCTGGAAAAGGGGAGGAAGCCAAGCGACGGAAAGTCGTTGGCCAAATTATGCTGCCGCCTTGTCGGCCTTGCGGACGATGAGGGGCTTGGTGTCACCGCGCGCCACGGCGGCGGTGATCTTGATGGATTGGACTTCGCTGTCGCCCGGGATGTCGAACATCACGTCGAGCATCAGTTTCTCGAGGAGCGCACGCAGGGCGCGGGCGCCAGTGCCTTTCGTGATGGACTGGCGGGCGAGTTCCTTGAGGGCATCGCGGGTGAACTCGAGGCCGACGTTTTCCATCCACATCAGTTTTTCATACTGACGCGTGAGGGCGTTTTTCGGCTCGGTGAGCATCTGGACGAGTTGGGCCTCGGTGAGTTGCTCCAGCACGCTCGTCATCGGGAGACGCCCAATGAACTCAGGAATAAAGCCGTAGGTAAGCAGGTCTTCCGGTTCAACGTGGGAAAGGAGTTCCTGTTTCTCGACTTCGGTAAGGGTTTCGAAATGTTTGGCGGCACCAAACCCGAGGGCGCCGCTGCCAAGGCGTTTCTGAATGATCTGATCGAGACCGACGAAGGCGCCGCCGCAAATGAAGAGAATCTTGGTCGTGTCGACGCGGATGTAATCCTGTTGCGGGTGCTTGCGTCCGCCTTGCGGAGGAACGGCGCAAGTCGTGCCTTCGAGGATCTTCAACAAGGCCTGTTGGACGCCTTCACCGGATACGTCGCGGGTGATCGAGACGTTCTCGGTGCGCCGGGCAATCTTGTCGATCTCGTCGATGTAGATGATGCCCATCTGCGCGCGTGTCACGTCGTAATCGGAGGCCTGTAACAAACGCAGAATGATGTTTTCCACATCTTCGCCGACGTAGCCGGACTCGGTGATCGTCGTCGCGTCAGCAATGGCAAACGGAACGTCGAGCATCTTCGCCAGGGACTTGGCGAGCAGCGTCTTGCCCGAGCCGGTCGGTCCGACCAGAAGGATGTTCGATTTCTCGATGTCCACGCCGTGATGCGGAGTATCCTCGGCGGCAACGTCGAGTTGCTGTTCGTGCAGCAGGCGTTTGTAGTGATTGTGAACGGCGACGGCCAAGGTCTTCTTGGCGGTGTCCTGGCCGATACAATGCTCGTCCAAATTCGCCTTGATGTCGGCGGGGCGGGGGACGTCAAGCTTGCCGGTGAATTTCTCGGTCTCAACATTGAGCTCCTTGTCGAGGACGCTCTTGCAGATGTTGATGCAATTGTCGCAGATGTAGACTCCCGGCCCCGCGATGAGCTTTTTGACTTCTGCATGCGACTTGCCGCAGAAGCTGCACATCGTCAATTTGGTCGGGCTGGCCATACCTGCAAATCGAAATGGTTACTTGGATTCTTTGTCGTCGCTATTGAGCTCCTTGCGGGAGGTCACGACTTCGTCGACAAGTCCGTATTCGGCGGCCTGTTCGGCCCCGAGGAAGTTGTCCCGATCGGTGTCGCGCTCGATGTCTTCGATCGTGCGCCCCGAGTGCTTGCCAAGGATTTCGTTCAGGCGTTTCTTCAAACGTAGAATTTCTTCGGCCTGAATGCTGATGTCACTGGCCGTGCCCTGCACACCGCCCCAAGGCTGGTGAATCATGATGCGGGCGTTGGGAAGCGCGTAACGCTTGCCGGCCGTGCCAGCGGCGAGGAGGACGGCGCCCATGGACGCGGCCTGGCCGATGCAGTACGTGTTCACGTCGCAGGTGAGGAACTGCATCGTGTCATAGATAGCGAGGCCCGCTGTGACGCTGCCGCCCGGGGAGTTGATGTAGAGATGAATGTCCTTCTTCGGATCACTCATTTGCAGGAAAAGCAGTTGCGCGATGATGAGATTCGAGATGCCGTCATCCACCGGTGTGCCAAGAAACACAATCCGGTCGGCGAGCAGGCGCGAGAAAATGTCGTGTGCGCGTTCGCCGCGGCCGGTCTGTTCGACCACCATCGGCACCAATACGTTATTCGTCGGTTCCATGTTCAAAAAGTCCGCGCAACGTAACTCCCTGTTCAACGCTGCGTCAAGTGTGCCCGGGCGTTTAGTGGGTGAAATCAGCCCAGTTCGCCTTTGAATCGCTCCAGCAGCTTGTCGTATTCGGTCTCTGCGGGGAATTGCGGAAACTCGTCGATGACGTTCTGGGGTGACTTGAAGAGGAATCCGGCATCCGCTTCGCTCAGCATGGTGGTGTCGTTGTACGAATCACCTGCCGCGATCACCTTGTAGTTGAGCCCCTTCAAGGCAGCCACCGACTTGCGCTTTTGGTCAGGTTGGCGGAGTTGGTAATCCACGATCTTGTCATCCTCCACGACCAGGCGATGACAGAACAGCGTCGGCCAGGCGAGCTGGCTCATAAGTGGCTGGGCGAACTGCTCAAAAGTATCAGACAGAATGATCACCTGCGTGAGCGTGCGCAGCTCATCGAGAAACTCCTTCGCCCCCGACAATGGCGCCAAGGTGCCGATTACCTTCTGGATATCTGACAACTTGAGGTTGTGCTCATCCAGCAGGTCCAGCCGATAGCGCATGAGTACATCGTAGTCCGGCTCGTCGCGCGTCGTGCGCTTGAGCCCGTCGATCCCGGTCTTGTTCGCGAATTCGATCCAGATCTCCGGAACGAGCACGCCTTCCATATCCAAGGTGACAACCGTCTGTTTCATGCGCGGCGGAGTTTGCGGATTTGACGCTGAATCCAAAGTAAAAACTGGTCGTTCGGGTGTTTCCCGATTGAAATGTGCGGCAATGTCGGATTCACCGAACATCCTGATGATCATGGCCGATCAGTTGTCGGCTCGCTGGTTGGGAGCGTATGGGCATCGGATGGTGAAGACGCCGAATATGGATGCCTTGGCGGCGCGTGGAGTGCGCTTCGAATCGGCTTATTCGAATTGTCCGATCTGCGCGCCTTCGCGGGCGAGCATGTGGACGGGGCGTCTGGTCTCGGAGGTCGGGACGTTTGATAACGGGGCGGAATTGCCGGCGAGCGAGCCCACCTTGATGCATCACCTGCGCCGGGCGGATTACGAAGTCGTCCTGTCGGGTAAGGCGCACTTCGTCGGGCCGGATCAAATGCACGGCTTTGAACGGCGACTGACGCCGGAGATTTATCCTTCGGATTTTTCGTGGACGCCGGATTGGTCAAAGGGGCCGGTTCACAATCCCGGGACAGCAGTGGATCAACTGCGGACATCGGGGGTGTGCGACTGGAATCTGCAGTTGGACCATGATGAGGAGGTTCAGTTTCGGTCGCTGGAGTATTTGCGTGAGCGCGCACGTCGGAAAGAGGATCGCCCGTTTTTTCTCTGTGCGAGTTTTACCCACCCGCATGAGCCTTTCATCACGACCAGAGATTGGTGGGATTTGTATGGACAGGATGAGGTCGACCTGCCGTCCGTGCCCGCGGGACGGCCGGACGATCTGCATCCGTTCAATCAATGGCTGCAATATCATCACATGGTCGATGAGTATCCGCCGGACGAGGAAGTCATTCGCAATACCCGACACGCCTACTACGCGATGGTCAGCTACTTTGATCACAAGGTTGGCGAGTTGGTGGCAGAAGTGGAGCGGCTTGGGTTGGATGAGAATACGGTGATCGTGGTGACGAGTGATCACGGGGAAATGCTTGGCGAACACGGAATGTGGTTTAAACGAACCTACTTTCAACCGTCGGTGCAGGTGCCGTTGATCGTGGCGGGGGCAGGCGTTGCCCACGGTACGGTGATGGAGCAGGAAGTCAGCCTAGTGGATTTGATGCCGACGTTTATCGAGTTGGCGGGTGGAGAGGTGCCGGATTCATTGGCGGGTGAAAGTCTCGGCCGGATGCTGAATGGGGAGGATACCGAGCGACATGGCGTGATTTCTGAGTATTACAGCGAAGGGGTGATCCAACCGATGCGTATGGCGGTCTCCGGCGGCGTGAAATACGTCTATGTGCACGAACAAGAAGAACAGCTGTTTGATTTGAAGGAGGACCCGAACGAGCTGGAGAACCGAATCGCCGATGTTGCTTACGCCGGTCAATTGGCTGAGTTGAAGAAGTTGGTTCACGAGGGTTGGGATCCGGATGCGATCCGGGAGGAGATCATTGAGAGCCAGCAGCGCCGGTTGATCATTCGGCAGGTTGAAAAGCCGTCGTGGGATGTGGCGCCGAGCTTTGATCCAAGCTCACAATATGTCCGGAAAAAGAACGCGCAGGTCACCAATATCGAACAGCGCGTTCCCCGCGTGGACTAAGCCACGCCTTCGATCCAGGAGATATCGCCGACGACATCCTGCAGCATGGCCGGAATCTGGTCGGTCTTGATAGGGAGGTATTTGCCCGTGCCTTCGGCGACCAGATCCTGGTTGGCAGTGCGGATTTCGGCCTTGGCTTCGAAGATTCGATTGCGGCGGTTGGTGGTGAGTTCAGAGGTGACGGTGAGTTCCTCGCCGGGAGGAGCGGGTTGATGGAAGCGGGTGGTCATCTCGGCGCAGTAGGCGAAACGCCTGGTGGCGACGGCGCAGGCCCAGACCATGATTTCGTCAAGAACTGTGGCGAGCACGCCGCCGTGGGTGACGTTCTGGAATCCAATGTGTTCCCGGCGCGGGGTGAACGTGGCGCTGACAATATTTTCCCCCTCGTCGTGGAAGCGGAGATTGAGGCCGAGGGGGTTCTTTTCCCCGCAGACGAAGCAGGAGTGGGTATGCGGCAGTTCCGGCATGCGGTGATGATGGCAAAATCAGGATTTTGTTCCGAACGATTTTGCGGAACCATGGAACGGACGTGTCGACGGAAACGACGGACAATCAGCGGGTGACGGTAGACGGGAAGTTCTTTCGCTTGGGCGAGGAGAAGTTTCACGTGAAGGGCGTGACCTACGGTCCGTTTCCCCCGAACGCCGATAGTGAACTGTATCCGTCCAAGGAACAGGCGGCAAAGGATCTGCGGCATATCCATGAACTTGGGGCGAACACGTTGCGCGTTTATCACGTGCCTCCGGTCTGGTTTCTCGATCTGTTGACGGAGCACGGGCTCAAAGTGTTGATCGACATACCGTGGTGGAAGACGGGGTGTTTCCTCGACTCCCCGAAGACGATCTTCGACGCGCGCTTGGACGTGGTCAACGCGGTGAAGGCCTGCGCCGGGCATGCGGCGGTTTTCGCCTTCAGTCTGGTCAATGAGATCGCGCCGGACGTGGTGCGCTGGCATGGGGAGAAGGCGGTGGGAAGGTTTATCGATGAGTTGGCGGATCTAGTGCACGAACTCGATCCGGGTTGCCTGGTGACCTTTGGCAACTATCCGCCGACGGAGTATCTCCTATCGAAGCGGATTGATTTTCTGATGTTCAACGTTTACCTGCACGAACAGGAGGCGTTGCAGAACTATACCTCGCATCTGCAGATGCTGGCGGATGCGAAGCCCTTGGTTTTTGGCGAACTGGGGATCGATTCGCGGGCGGAAGGTGAAACGGAGCAGGCGGAGATTCTCAGCTGGCAGATTGAGACGGTGTTCCGCAGCGGCGCAGCGGGGGCGTTGGTATACAGCTACACCGACGAGTGGTACAAGGATGGGAGGCTGGTCGAAGGTTGGAAGTTCGGATTGGTCACGGCGGAGCGAAAGGCTAAGCCGGCGTTGGATGCGGTGAGGAGTGCTTATGCGGTTGCGCCTTACTACGAATTGAAATCGGCCCCACGCGTATCAGTGGTGGTGGCGACGTACAATGGCGGGAAGACCCTGCGGATTTGTCTGCGTTCGTTGTGCAAACTGAACTATCCGGACTTCGAGATCATCGTGATCGATGACGGCTCCACCGACGACGTTCCCGAAATCGCGCAGTCGTTTGATTCCGAGCGGGTGAAATACATCCGGCAGGAGAATCAGGGTTTGAGCGCGGCGCGCAATGCCGGGATGAACGCCGCGACCGGGGAAATCGTCGCCTACACCGATGATGACTGCCGGGCGGATGAGGATTGGTTGTATTTCCTCGCCGCTGACCTCGCGGATTCGGAATTCGTCGCGATGGGCGGTCACAACTTTTTGCCGCCGGAAGATTCGGCTACCGCGGCGGCGGTGATGGCAGCGCCTGGTGGACCGATTCACGTGATGCTGACGGCGCGGGAGGCGGAGCACATTCCGGGCTGCAACATGGCGTTTCGAAAGGATGCACTGGAGGAAATCGGCGGTTTCGATCCGGTGTATCGCAAGGCCGGGGATGACGTGGATGTGTGTTGGCGTTTGCAGGATACAGGGCACAAGATCGGATTCAATCCGGTTGGTTTTGTCTGGCACTATCGGCGTTCGACGGTGGAGGCGTATCTCAAGCAGCAATCCGGATATGGCGAGGCGGAGGCGTTGTTGCAACACAAGCACCCGGACAAGTTCAGTCCGGATGGAGGCGGTCGCTGGCGGGGGCGGATCTATGCACCGGCGAACTGGTTTTCGATGGGCGCAGAACGGATTTACCGGGGCACTTTTGGGGAAGGGCTGTTTCAGACCATTTATTCGCGAGGGATGAGTCGGTGGCTGGCCTCGCACACGAGTTTGGAACGGCAAGTCTTCATCACTCTGCCGTTGGTGTTATTGGCACTGGTTTTCGACAACCCCATTCTTGCGACCTTGGCGGTGTTGGCCGTGGGTTCATGGCTGGGTGTGATTGTTTACGCCGGGATTCGATCGGATGTGCCGCCAAAACAGCGCCGCTGGTGGTCGCGGCCTTTGGTCTCACTGCTCTATTTGCTGCAACCGATCTTTCGCAGTTGGGCGCGATATAAGGAGTTGTTCGGTTGGCAATTGCCGTCGCTGCACAGTCGAGAAACCTTGGATACGCTTTCGTCGGAAAGAAAGGCCGAGCGCTTCGAAACGGTGTCCTATTGGTCAGAAACTCCGCTTCCGCGAGGGCAGTTGTTGCAGACCCTGTTGGAACGATTGCGAGCGGAGCGATGGCAGGCCCACGCCGACGAAGGTTGGTCTGATCACGATCTGGAGGTGGCGGGAAGCCGCTGGTGTCGGTTGCGTCTGACCACCGTCAATGAATGGCACAAGGGAGGGCGGGTGATGTTGCGTTGCCGGGTGAACACGAGTTGGAGCCCGCTGGCAAGAATGGCCCTGTACTTTGTGTTGTTGGGCGTGATTGTGCTGGAGGGACTCCCAATGCCGGCGGTTTGGAAAGGGATTCTGCCCTGCCTCATGTTGCCGGGGATCGTTCTGTGGGTGCGCCAGAGAGAACAGAAACTGCGACGAATCTTCTCGGTCGTCCTGGATCAGGTGGCAGCCAAGGAAGGCTGGCAGCAGGTCGGGTCCCAGATGGATGCGCCTGTGAATAACGCTGCATCGACCGCCCCGGCAGCGCCCGTCTATGCTCCGGAATGGTTCAGTATCTGGAACTGCTGCGACACGTTTTAGACAACGGCAAATTCAAGGGCGACCGCACGGGCACCGGTACCTATTCGATCTTCGGTGCCCAGATACGGTTCGACCTGATGGGCGGTTTCCCTTGTCTCACCACCAAGAAGCTTCATCTGCGCTCGATCATCCATGAGCTGCTGTGGTTTCTGAAGGGCGATACCAACATCAAGTATCTCAACGACCACAAGGTCCGTATCTGGGACGAGTGGGCGGATGAGGCCGGTGACCTCGGTCCGGTCTACGGCAAACAATGGTGCAGTTGGGAAGGCGCTGACGGACGCACGATCAATCAGATCGACGAGGTGATCGAGCAGATCAAGACGAACCCCGACAGCCGGCGTCACATCGTGTCGGCTTGGAATGTTGCCGATCTCGACAAAATGGCCCTTTCCCCATGTCATGCCTTGTTCCAATTCTACGTCTGCGACGGCGAACTCAGTTGCCAGCTTTATCAGCGGAGCGCCGATATTTTTCTGGGGGTTCCCTTCAATATCGCTTCCTACGCCTTGCTCACGATGATGATTGCGCAGGTATGTGATCTGAAACCTCGGCAATTCGTTCACACCTTCGGCGATCTGCACCTCTATGCGAACCACGTCGAGCAGGCGAAAGAGCAGCTTTCGCGAACGCCTCGCAGCTTGCCGAAGATGGGAATCAACGCCGATGTGAAAGACATTCACGAGTTTACGTTCGAGGACTTTGAGCTGACGAATTACGATCCGCATCCGTCGATCAAGGCGCCCATCGCGGTGTGATATCGGTGAAACCTTTCAAGGTCATTGCCGCGATGTCGCTCAATCGCGTGATTGGGAACGGTCCGGATATCCCGTGGCACATCCCCGAAGATTTCAAGTGGTTCAAGCAGACCACGATGGGGCAGGTGTTGGTGATGGGGCGGAAGACTTACGAATCCATCGGGCGGCCGTTGCCCGGGAGAGAAACGGTGGTGTTGAGTCGAAGTGGGTTTGCCGACGAACGCGTGAAGACGATTGCGTCGATTGATGAATTGGAGGTCGATGCCCGGGAAGTGTTCATCTGCGGCGGTGGCCAGATCTACGCGCAATTGCTGTCGCGATGCGATGTGTTGTATCTCACGCTGGTCAAACGGGAAGTTGAGGGCGATGCATTCTTTCCGGCGTTTGAAGATGAGTTTGATCTGGATGAGACGGTTCGCGTCGAGGACGAGTTCGAGATCCGAAGGTATTCGCGCAAATGACTTGGGAATAATCGATCGACCCGCCGCTCCGAAGGGTGTGCCTCGCCTGTTGGGATTGATTCTTGCCGTGTTCGTTGTCGGTTGCGGAGACACGCAGAAACGGGAGGTCGCACAGCGGGCAGAGCCGGCGCCGACTGTGGACAACAGTCCGCCTCCGTCGCGGTTGCTCAATCAATTCGACGTTTCCGACGCTCTCATCCCCGTTGAGAAGATCGAACGAGGCGGTCCGGATAGGGACGGGATTCCTTCGATTGACGAACCGAAGTTTCTGGCCGTGAAGGACGTCGGGTTTCTGGGATCGAATGACCTCGTGCTGAGCGTTACCTTGGGAGACGAGACGCGGGCATATCCTCTGCTCATTCTCGACCATCACGAAATCGTCAATGACCGGATTGGGACCAACGACATTTGTGTCACCTATTGTCCCCTGTGCGGCAGCGGCATGGTGTTTGACCGGCGAATTGGTGGGGACGTCCTGGGTTTTGGCGTGTCCGGTCTGCTGTATCAAAGCGATGTGTTGATGTACGACCGGCAGACGGAGTCGCTTTGGTCGCAATTGAAAATGCAGGCCGTGACGGGGGAGAAAAAGGGCAGCCAGTTGCGGCAATTGGTCGCGGAACAGATGACTGCCGGCGCTTGGATAGGACGGTATCCGCAAGGCCAGGTCTTGTCGACGAACACCGGATACCTGCGCCGCTACACTGGCAAAGCCTATGCCTCTTACGAACGGCAAAGTGGACCGATGTTCGACGTCGGGGAGATTCGGGACGAATTACCCGCCAAGGCGTGGGTGATCGGTCTGTTGGTCGACGGGAAGTCATTCGCCGTTCCGACTGATCGATTGCCTACGGACAAACCGAAACAGCTCAAACTCGCCGGCCGGGAGTTTCTGGTTGTTTACGACCGGATGCATCGTGAACCCGGAGTGCTGACGCTGCCGGATAGGGAGCATTATCCCTACACGCTGGCGTATTGGTTTGCGTGGCAGGCCTTTCATCGAAATACTGAAATCGTTCCCAAAAGCTGATCGTGCCCGATTCCGAGTCCAAACCGCCTGCAAAGTCACCGGAGCCCACGCGAAAGCGACGTAGGTCGCCCGGCCTTGCCGTGTTGCTCATCGGTTTGCTGTTGCTGCTCTGGCAACGGGAGGAGATCACGTTTCGCTTCAACCTCATGGCGATCTTGCGATCGGAGGTGCCGGATCAATCTTGGATGCGGGAGATGGGAGGTCGCGATGAACGCGCGATGCGCATGGTGCGCGAACTCTGGTCCACGGGGCGTCTGCCCCATCGGCGCGCGGTGGTCGAGTACCTGCGCAGCCAGATCACGCGCCGGCCGCAGTTGATACAGCAGAGTGCGCCCATGTTGATGGAGGCGGCACTCGATCCCGATCATTCTTTGCGGGAGTTGCTGATCAGCGGCTTGAAAATGGCGAAGATTTCGGAATGACAGGAGTTCGCTATGGTTCAATTGGACGACGCAGATCCGGCGATCAAGGTCTATGCCATCACCTATCTTCGCGCGGATCGGGTGACCAATGCGCTGTCCCGGATCAGCCGGTTGATGAATGACAGGGACGTGGGAGTGCAATTCGCCGCAGCAGTGACGATCGAGGCCGTCGCGGACGAAGATTTCGGTTGGGAATCCTGGATGGGAATGGAGGAAGCAGAGCGAGACGCCGCATTTGACAAGACTTGGGCCTGGTGGAAGGCAAACCAGAACTCGTTTACCGGCGAGGTGCCGAGGGCGAAGAAAGTCGCGGGGCGTCAACTACCGGAATTGAAATTCTTGGCCCGAGATCACAGCGCCATTTCCAGTGTCGCCTGGCGGGGCCAACCGACCTTCGTGCAGTTCTTTGCGACTTATTGCAGTTCGTGCGACCAGGTCCTGCCGGAGGTGCAGAAACTTTCCCAGCAGATGGTCGGTCGAGAGATCAACGTCGTGGGAGTCTCCTTGGACGCGATACCGGACGATCACAATCACTTCTTTGACGTGGTTGAGGTCGAGGGACATGAAGGGCATGACCACTCTCACCACGGTCACGGGCATGCCCATCACGAAGTGGATACCGAGGCCATTATGGAGGCTTCGTCCAAATTATTGGTGGCACGCCGGCTCGGATACCGGGTGTTCTACGACGTGACCGGTGAGGCGACCGCGGCGACCGACGGTGGGGAAATTCCGGTGGGGATCTTTCTGGATGCCGATGGGAGACTGGTTCGTCGCTTCGTAGGTCCACGTTCTGCGCCGACCTTGACGGCCATGTTGAAGGCGGATTTCCCGGAAGCGTTCAATGTAAGTCGGGAATAGAATCTATTCCCATTCCTCACAGAAAACGTGGATTCGATCGATTTTGAGCAATTAGTAGCACGGTTTTACGAGCCGTTGTTCCGCTTTGCGATCAGTCTGAGTCGAAACGAGGAGCAGGCCTGCGATTTGACGCAGCAGACGTTCTATTTGTGGGCTTCGAAGGGGCATCAACTTCGGGACAAATCGAAGGTCAAGTCGTGGCTTTTTACCACGCTGCATCGGGAATTCCTGGGTGGGCGTCGGCGGGAGACCAAGTTCCGGCATCACAGCATGGACGCGGTAGAGCACGAGTTGCCACCGGCGGATTCGACCGTCGTCAACGACTTGGACGGGAACACGGTCATTGAATCCCTTCAGCAGGTGGATGAGGTCTATCGCGCCCCGCTGACCTTGTTCTATCTTGAGGAACTTTCTTACGCGGAGATCGCGGAGGCACTGGAGATTCCGATCGGCACGGTGATGAGCCGACTTTCACGGGGGAAGGCGCAGCTGCGAAAAATTCTTTCCGTCGTCAGTATGAAGAAGAAAAAAACACGAACGATTGTGCCGGTGGACGAAAACGAATTCCGGCAGGCAAGCAATGGATAACGAACAGGCAAAATTCATTTTGCAGGGCTATCGGCCCGGCGGTCAGGATGCCGAGGATCCGGAAGTGTTGGCGGCCTTGGAACAGGCCAAGCATGATTCCGAACTGGGACGTTGGCTGGAGGAGAATATCGCGACGGATCGGGCGATCTCGCAAAAGCTCCGGGAATGCGCAGTGCCGTATGGATTGCGCGAGACCATCATTGCGGGTGGGCGACTCGCCCGGCCGAATCTATTCTGGCGCCGGCCGAGCGTATTGGCCGTGGCGGCTGCCTTTGCGGTTCTCATCGGGATCACGATTTTTGCGCCGCCGCAGACCCATGCGCAGCCGGTGGATAGTTTCGCGGCGGAATATGTTGCCGGTCTCACCAAGCTTTCGCATCCCGGCAATTCGCTCGACGATCTGAAACCCTTTCTGCGGGGACGGAAAGTGGATTGCCCGCCGGGATTGAAGGCCTTGGGCACGGTGGGGTGCTGCGAGGGTTATTACGAAGGCAAGCATTTCAGCATCATCTGCTTCAAGGCGGAGGAGGAGGGTTTGCGACCGGAGGTGCATCTGTTAGTGTTCGACCGGACTGACCTGCCGGATCTGCCTTCCCAGAATGAGCCGATGGTCAGCGAGCAGGGCGACTGGGTGATTGCCTGTTGGAGCAAGGGCGATCTCAGTTACGTGATGGCGCGGGTCGGAAAAAAAGAGTCCGTCCGCGATCTTCTTTGAGCTAGCTTCATTCCCCATCCAATACCAATGGCAAGCGTTGAAAAATCCGTGAAGGAACGGTATGCCGCGGCGGCAGCAGCCCCGGAGGCGGCCCTTTGTTGTCCCGTCGACTACGATCGTCAATATCTTGAAATCATCCCAGATGAGGTGATTGAAAAGGATTACGGCTGCGGCGACCCGAGTAAGTATTTGAATCCCGGTGAAACTGTCCTCGATCTCGGCAGCGGCACGGGCAAGATCTGCTTTATCGCCGCGCAGGTGGTGGGCGTGGAAGGGCGCGTGATCGGGGTCGACATGACCGACGACATGCTGGAAGTTGCCCGTCGCAATGCACCGGTTGTTGCCGAGCGCGTGGGTTATTCGAATGTAGAATTTCGCAAAGGCAGGATCCAGGACCTCGCGCTTGATCTCCAGGCGTTGGAGGATGATTTGAAGGCCAACCCGATCGCGGACGCCAACTCCTTCCTGGCCGCTTCCGATCTTGCGGCTGACCTTCGGGTGAAGAAACCGCTCGTTGCAAATGACAGTGTTGATGTCGTCGTTTCCAATTGCGTTCTCAACCTCGTGGAAGCGCGTGAGAAGCGGGTGTTGTTCGGGGAGATCTTCCGGGTCCTCAAGAAGGGCGGTCGCGCCGTGATCTCGGACATCGTGGCTGATGAAGACGTGACCGAGGAAATGCAGGACGATCCGATTCTATGGAGTGGATGCATTTCCGGTGCCTTGCGGGAAGATGAATTCTTGAAGGCTTTCGAAGATGCAGGCTTCCACGGTGTTCGCTTGTTGAAGCGGGATGACACGCCGTGGCAAACAGTGAAGGGCATCGAGTTTCG
>JBMYQZ010000025.1:0-10497 GCA_049601855.1 Limisphaerales bacterium
GTCGCCTTCGTCGTGTTTGTAGGTGCGCTTGGGGAAGTTGAGGTGCACCCAGTAGCCTTTGGGTTGATAGGGCTTCACTGACCGGCCGCCGATGGTGTCGACAAGGAGGCCGCTGACTTTGAGGGCGTTGTCGCGGACCATTTCAGCGTCGACGCGGAAGCGGCCTTGGCGGGCAAGGAGGTCGTTGTAGGGGTCGGTCTTCAGTTGAGCTTCATCGGCGAAGCTTGATTGGCGATAGGTGTGGGACATGGCGATGACCTTGACCATGTGCTTCACGTCCCAGCCGCTGGCGATGAATTCCATGGCGAGCCAGTCGAGGAGTTCGGGGTGGGTGGGGTTCTTGCCCTGCATGCCGAAGTCGTCGAGGGTGGGCGCGAGGCCGCGGCCGAACATGATCTTCCAGAGGCGGTTCATGAAGACGCGGGCGACCAAGGGGTTTTCCTTGGAGGTGAGCCAGGCAGCGAGGTCGGTGCGGGTGGCGCGGTTTTGGTCTTTCTTAATATTCACCTTGCCGAGGGAGGCGGGGACGGCGGGGAGAAGCGGATCACCGGAGTCGTCGAGCCAGTTGCCGCGGGGAAGGACGCGGAGCATCCGAGGCGTGGGGAGTTTCTCCGCGATCATGGTGCGGAGGATGCCCTTGTCGGTGGTGTCGCGATCTTTCTTCAACGGATTGAGCTTCTTATGGAGGCCGGCGAAGTAGGCGCGTTTGGGCTGCCACACGTGTTCGAGGTAGTGCTTGAGAAGCTTGTCCTGGTCTTTGTCGCTGCGTTTGTCGGCGGCTTTGGACACCAGGCCTTTGATGGTGCGGTCGAGACCTTTGTATTTGTCCTTCTTCTTCCACTTCTCCCAGGAGGCTAGGGAGAGCTGGCCTTCGAGTTCGAGGGGATCTTTCTTCTTGGCGGCTTTGGGATCCTTGGGTTTGGCGTGGCCCAGTTTGTCCCAGTGGACGGTGCCGCTCGCGAGGGTGCACGCGATGCTGACGACCTTGGAGCCGGGCTTCATCTTGATCTTGGCGATCGGGACTTCGAGGCGAGTCCATTCACCGGGCTTCGGAAGTTGGCCCATGTCGGTCTTCTTGGCGTTCTCGGATTTGCCGCCGTAGCCGATGGCGGAGATGTCGCCCCAGTTGGCGCGGTGATTCCAGTTGTCGGTGCGGAACTGGAGCATGATGGCCTTGGGCGGGTTGTCTGGATCGAGGTGGACAGAGATGAAGAAGCTGTCGCCTTTCTGCACCTCGATGGGTTTCTTGAGGTAATCGAAGACGTCTTGGGCCAGTCCCATGGAGGTGCGGATCCAGGATTGTTTGCCGCTGGCTTTTTCTTTGGTGTCCCATTTGAAAGAGTGGGTGTCCTTGTTGGCGCGGACGGTTTGGCAGGCGGGTTGCTGATCGTCGACAATGATGGTCTCGCGGGCTTTCTCGGCGGCGGCCTTGGCTTCGGCTTGTTTCTTGGCGACGTGTTTCTTGACGTCGTCCTTGCTGGGCTCTTCGTATTTGATCTTCGCAAGGGAATCTTTGATCTCTTTTTCGAGCGGATGGATCTTGCTGTTGAGGTCGGCGAGTTTCTTGGTCTCGGCTTCGGTGGGAAGTTTGATGATGGAAGTGAGACCGCCCACGGGCGTTTCTTTCACATCAGCGAAAAAGGCGGCGAAAGAGTAAAAATCTTTTTGGGTGAAGGGATCGTATTTGTGGTCGTGGCACTCGGCGCAGCCGAGGGTGCTGCCGAGCCAGACGGTGGAGGCGTTGCGGACGCGATCAGCGGCGTACTTGGCGATGTATTCCTTGGCCTGCGCGCCGCCTTCGGTCGTGGTCATCAGGAGCTTGTTGTAACCGGAGGCAATCTTCTGCTCCATGGTCGGCTCAGGGAGGAGGTCACCGGCGAGTTGTTCCGCGGTGAAACGGTCGAAAGGGTAGTTTCGGTTGAAGGCGTTGATGACGTAGTCGCGGTAGGGCGTGATGTCCTGGTGTTGGTCGCCGTGATATCCGCGGGTGTCGGCGTAGCGGACGAGATCGAGCCAGTAGGCAGCCATGCGTTCACCGTAGTGGGGGGATTTGAGGAGGGCGTCGACGAGGTTTTCGTAAGCTTTGGGTGATTTGTCGTTGATGAACTTGTCAACCTGGTCGGCGGTGGGTGGGAGGCCGAGGAGGTCGAAGCTGAGGCGACGGGCGAGCGTGCGGCGATCAGCTTCAGGGGCGGGTTTGATGTCCTTGGATTGGACGAAGCTATCAATGGTACTGCGGACGGGTGGCGTCTTTTTTTTTGGAACTTGGGGCCAGTCCAAGGTCTGGTAGGCCCAATGTTTCTCGTACTTGGCACCGTCTTTGATCCATTGGCGGAGGGCTTTCACTTCGGCGGGAGTGATTGCCTTGTGGAAATCGATGGGCGGCATGATGTCCTCGGTGTCGGTCGCGGTGATGCGGGCGATGAGTTCGCTCTGGTCGGGATCACTAGGGACGATGGCGGCGTGTCCGTCCTTCGGTTTCTTGACCGCGTTCTCGCGGAGGTCGAGGCGGAGATCGGCCTTCACATGGGCGGCGTCGGGGCCGTGGCAGGCAAAGCACTTGTCGGAAAGAACGGGGCGGATGTCGCGGTTGAAGTCGACGGCGTTCAGCGCGGTGGCGCTGAGAATCGAGGCGACGGCAATGATTCTTCTAAGATTCATGTGTGAATGGTGAATACTTGCCGCGCACCCGGGAGAGCGCCAAGGGAAAACGGTGTCCGTGAGCTGCCGTCCAATTGATTGAATTTTGGACATCACCCGAGTTTCCAATACCGTGTTGCACAGATGAACGTATCGAATCGCAGAAAATTTCTCCGAGGCCTGGGTGCGGGCGTGGCTCTGCCGGCCTTTGCTTCCCTGGCTCAACCCGTCGCCGCTGCTGGCGCCAAGAAAGCCGTGACGGCCAGTGGGGCTCCCTTGCGGATGGCTTTTCTCTACGTGCCGAATGGGGTGATTCAAGACGCCTGGCGTCCGCGAGGTGAAGGCAGCGGATTCCAGATGAACCGCACGATGCAGCCCTTTGCGGAGTTCAAGAAGGATCTGCAGGTCTACTCCGGGTTGGAACAACAGAACGGTTGGGCGGGTCCCGATGGCGCGGGCGATCACGCACGTGCCAATGCGACCATTCTCACCGGACGACGTCCGCGCAAGACCGCGGGTGCGGACATTCGCCTCGGCATTTCGGTGGATCAACAAGCCGCTTTGCACGTCGGTCGCGAGACACGGTTTGCCTCGCTCGAACTTTCCACCGATGCCGTCCGCAAATCCGGTGCCTGCGATTCCGGATACTCCTGCGCTTACCAATTCAATCTCTCCTGGCGAGGCCCCCAGACGCCGATGGCGCCCGAACACAATCCGCGTCTCGTCTTCGAACGCCTGTTCGGCGCGGGCAGAGGCGACGAGCGCAAGAAGAGCTTCGCCGAACGCATCGCGAAGAAACGCTCCATTCTTGATTTCGTTCTCGCCGATGCGAAGAACCTCCACCAGCAACTTGGGCGCAACGACCAGCAGAAGCTCGATGAGTATCTGACGGGTGTCCGCGATGTCGAACGCCGCATCGCGTTGGCGGAGAAATTTGGCGACCTGCCCGACATCAACATGACGATGCCGGAAGGTGTACCCAAGGATTACGAGCAACACCTGCGCCTGATGATCGACCTGATGGTGCTCGCCTTCCAGACGGACACCACACGCATCGGCACCTTCGGCTTTGCGCACGATGGGAGCAACCGGAGCTTCGCGGGCATCGGTGTTTCCGAGGGGCATCACCATCTCTCCCATCATCGGGACAAGGACGACTGGGTTCGCAAGCTGCGTCGCATCGACCATTTCTACGCCCAGCAGTTCGCTTATTACCTGAAGCGAATGAACGAGGTGAAGGATGTCGACGGCAAATCCCTGCTTCACAACTCGATGACCGTCTACGCCAGCGGGCTCAGCGACGGAAATCGTCATCGACACGACGACCTTCCCGTGGTGTTGGCGGGGCATGGTGGCGGTCGCCTCAAGACTGGTCGCCATGTGCGATATCGCAAGGATATGCCGATGAACAACCTCTACGTCTCGATGTTGAACATGATGGGCGTTCCCACCACGGAATTCGGCGATTCCACCGGCGCCCTGAAGGACGTCTGATTTTCCTCACAATTCCGTAACATCAGCGCGGGATTGTGGAGTGCCCCGGGAACCCTGCATGGTTTCCTGACTCTCCGTGACCAACGACGTCAAATTTGCGCTGCGCCTGCTGATCCGCAATCCCGGCTTCACCGCCGTGGCTGTACTGACTCTTGCGCTGGGTATTGGCGCAACGACAATCGTGTTCAGCATCGTCAATGGCGTGCTGTTGCAGCCGCTGGGCTACCCGGATTCACACCAGATCGTTCAGGTGTTTGAGGGAAACGAGAAAGACGGGTTTACCTACAATTACCAGAACCAGACTTCGCCCCGGAACTTCCTCGATTGGCGCGAGAAGAACGCCGTCTTCGAAAGCATCGCGTCCTACGCCAACTTCAAGGAATCCGTCACCCGTAGTTTCGTCTTTACCGGCAGCGACACACCCCGACGTTTAAGCGGGCGCTTCGTGTCGACGAACTATTTCAAAGTGTTCGGGATGAAGCCGATCCTAGGGCGCACCTTCACGCCGGGTGAAGAACGCCGCGGATCAGCGCGGCTGGTGGTGATCAGCCATTCGTTCTGGAACCAGGAGTTCAATCAAAACCCTCAGGTTATCGGCAAGACCATCACCTTGGAGAACGCCGGCAAGCACACCTACTCCATCATTGGGGTGATGCCGCCGGGTTTCAGCTATCCCCAGAGGTCGAGCGTCTGGGTATCGCTCGCGCACGCGCCAGCCTTTCGCGATTGGGATCGCAAGAACGTCCTCATGGCTCAGCGCGGCGGTACGGTCATGCGCTGTGTTGCCCGCATCAAGGATGGCGTGTCGCTGGAACGCGCCACCGCGGAAATGAACGCCTTGCAGAAGGCAATCTATGAAGAGCACAAGGGCCAGGAATTGCAGGGACAAGATTTCAAAATCGGCGAGAACATCGCACTCGAACCGCTCTTGGATTCCGTGGTGTCCCGCGTGCGTTCATCGTTGATCCTCTTCTCCGGTGCCGTCGCGCTTCTCCTGCTCATTTCCTGTGCCAACGTTGCCAACCTCTTGCTTTCCCGGGCGCTCACCCGCCAACGCGAAATGTCCATTCGCGCTTCCCAAGGCGCGAGTCGCTGGCATCTCGTTCGGCAACTGCTCACCGAAAGCGCCGTGCTTTCGCTGGTCGCCGGCATCGCCGGTTCCGCCTTGGCCTGGTGGGGAACCAAGTTTGTTCTGCAATTCAGCGCCGGCGCCATTCCCCGCGCGGGTGACGTCGGGATGGACTGGCGAGTGCTGGCGTTCACGCTGGTGGTTTCCATTATCACGGGAACGCTCTTCGGTCTCGCCCCGGCCTTGCAATCTTCCAAGACCAATCTCAACGATGCCCTGCGAGAGGGCGCCAATCGCCTCACCGGCAATCGCTCCCAGCATTACATTCGCAATGGCTTCACTGTCACTCAGATCGCGCTCGCTTTGGTCCTCCTGATCGGCGCGGGTTTGTTGATCCAAAGTTTCAATCATCTCCAAAGCGTCAAACCCGGCTACGCCGCCGACGAACTCCTGACCGTCGAGATGAACTTGGCCGGCGCCGCCTATCCGAATCGGAAACAGCGTGTGAATTTCATCAATCGCGCGGTCGATGAGATGCGGGCCACACCGGGGGTCGAAGCCGCCGCCGCCACTTCCCTACTCGCCATTCGCGAAGGTTGGCCGCACCAGTTTTATCGCAAGGAACATGGGCCCCCAAGCGACAAGCGCGAATGGAAGCGGCTCGGTACGCGCGCTATTGGCCCCGGCTACCACCAGACCTACGGCATCCCGCTCCTGCGTGGTCGTGAAATCGATACCCGCGATACCTGGGATTCCGAACGCGTCGTGATGGTCAACCAAGCCTTCGCCAATCTTGAATACCCGGACGAGGAGGTGCTCGACAAACTCATCAATATCAGCGGCGTCGACTACCGCGTGATCGGCGTTTTCGACGACTTCAAGAATCGTGGCCTGACCAAGAAAGCCTCACCTGAAGCCAACGTGCCGCTCGCCCAATGGCCGCACGCCGATGCTCTCAGTGTCTTCCTGACCGTTCGCACCGAGAACAACCCCAAGGGCCTCCAACCCATCGTCACCGAAAAGATCCGCCAATTGAACCCCGACCAACCGCTCAACAGTTTCGTCGTCATGCAGACCTACGTCGATGCCGGGCGCGCGATTGATCGTTTTCGCTCCCTGCTCATCACCATGTTTGCGTTGGCGGCCCTGGTCCTGGCCAGCGTCGGCATCTACGGCGTCGTCTCCTACTCCGTCGCCCAGCGCACCAACGAGCTCGGCATCCGCATGGCCCTCGGTGCCCAACGCAGCGACCTGCTGAAACTCATTCTCAAGCAAGGCCTCCAACTCACGTTGCTTGGCGTCGCGATCGGACTTGCCGGCGGACTCGCCGTCACCCGTCTCCTCGCGAGCCAGCTCTACAATATCTCCACCACCGACCCCCTTACCTTCGTCGGCGTTGCCCTCATTCTCGCCACCATCGGCATGCTCGCCTGTCTGGTCCCGGCCGTTCGCGCGATGATGGTGAGCCCGATCAAAGCCTTGCGTTACGAATGAGTAGATCGAAGGCCAAGAACGGACTCACAGGCTCGTCCCTCCACGAGTCACCGAGTGCGTTCGGAATCCGATGGAGGGACGAACTTGCGAGTCCGTTTCTGTTGCTCACATTGATTTCATTCGTCTGCGCCGGCCAAACAGCGACCTTTCAAGAGGTGATCAGACCCTTGGTCCAAAACCACTGTCTCGACTGCCACGACGCCGACACCAAGACTTCCCTTGATATGGAAAACCTTGGCCACGATCTGGAAGACGCTCTGTCTTTCAAGATTTGGGAAGAGGTGTTCGACCGTGTGGCCAAAGGCGAAATGCCACCCGCAAAAAGGAAACGTCCTGCGACTGCATTGCTAAAATCATCGCTCGCCGCCTTGCGCAAGGACCTTCACGCCACCAGCACCGCGAACCAGAAGAAGAACGGTCGAGTTTCTGCCCGCCGGCTCACTCGCACCGAGTACGAATACACGATGCACGACCTGCTCGGCATTGATGGCAGCCTCGCCAGACTGCTGCCCGCCGAAAACGACGCGACCGGTTTTGACACCACGGCCACCGGACAGGGACTTTCACCCGTTCACATCCAGAGTTATCTGACTGCCGCCGATCGTGCCTTGGACGAGGTCATGCAACTTGGCCGTGCCCCGCGCCATTGGAAGAAGCCGTTGCATCTCGACTACGTGAATCGTCCCTACATCAAGATGTGGTTCGACCGCCCGCTGCGAAACGGTGGCAGCACTGTCAAACCGTTGGGGAACGAACTCATCACCTACGAGAAGCGCAACCACGTCATGCGCTCGGACAACGTCGGCTTCCGTCCGCAACACCCCGGTATGTATCGCATCGAGATGACCGCCCGCGCCTACCAGGCCAAGACGCCGGTCACGATGGTGGTGATGAAAGCCAGCGACCATGACGGCGGCTCGGAGGCTGTCGGTTCCTACGACCTTTATCCGGGCCATCATCGACGCATTTCCTTCACCACCTACTTCACGCCCAATCACTATTTCTATCCGATCCCGATGGATGACGACGTTCCGAACCAACGATCCATCGCGGGCGTTTACGCTTACGGCGCCAAGACCTACCCGGGCGAAGGGCTTGGCGTGAAAGACCTGTTGATCACCGGACCGTTGGAGGAGTCCTGGCCGCCGATGCGGACCAAAGAATTCTTCGCCGGTATGAAACTTCAGCATCGCCGACTGAATTCGGAGGAATGGCGCCAGGCGTGGGGGCGAGATGGGGCACGTATCCGTGTTCATGATTTCAACATGACCAAGGAACCGCTTGCGCACTTGCAGGACATGATTGAACGGATCGCCCCCAAGGCCTTTCGCCGCCCACTACGAAGCGGCGAAGCGCAGGCCTTTGCCGAATTGGCCAAGCCGGCACTGCAGGCCAAACGGGGATTCGACGAACTGACCCGCGTCGCCTTTCGAGCGTTGTTTTCCTCGCCTCAGTTCCTCTTCCACAACGCCGATCCCGGTCCACTCGATGAGCCTGCCCTAGCCACTCGGCTTTCCTATTTCCTGTGGAAGAGCCTGCCCGACGATCAACTCACCCGGCTCGCCAACCAAAAAAGACTGTCGGATCCAAAGACCTTGTCCGCCCAGGTCGATCGCATGCTGGGCGATCCCAAGGCGGAACGATTAATCAACGATTTCCTCGACCAATGGGCCGGGCTCAAGAACATCGATGCCACCACGCCGGACGACAAGCTCTACCCCGAGTACGATGACATCCTTCGCCAAGCGATGCTCAAGGAAACCCGCCTTTTCTTCCGCGAGCTCATCAATGAAAACCTTCCCGCCAGGAACCTGATCGATTCCAGTTTCACTTTCGTCAATCGTCGCCTCGCCAGACACTACGGCATCTCCGGAATTCCGAACGAGGAATTCCAGCGCGTCGCCCTCCCACGCTCCCGAATTCGCGGCGGCCTGATGACGCAGGCGAGCATCCTGAAAGTAACCGCCAACGGTACTGTCACCAGCCCGGTCAAGCGTGGCGCCTTCGTCCTTACAACCTTGCTCGGAACTCCGCCAAGTTCACCTCCGCCCGACATTGGTTCCATCGAACCGGACACCCGCGGCACCACCACCATCCGCGAGACTTTGGACAAACATCGCAACACCGCGGCCTGTGCCAGTTGCCATCGTCATATCGACCCACCGGGATTTGCACTCGAGAGCTTCGATCCGATTGGCGGCTTCCGCACGCGCTACCGTTCCACCGGCAAGGGTGACTTTTCAGGTCATAAACTTCGCGGCCGCATGGTTTACGAATACAGGCTTGGACGCAAAGTCGACAGCACCGGCCAAACTGTCGATGGAAAGAAGTTCGCCGGCATTCGCGAATACAAACGGCTCCTCCTGTCCCACGAAGAAGACGTCGCCCGTAATCTGGTTTCCAACCTCCTCGTCTATTCCACCGGCGGTAGAATCCAATTCGCCGACCGGCAGGAAATCGATCAAATCGTCAACGACCTCAGGGCCGATGGTTATCCAGTTCGCTCCATGATACACAAGGTCGTCCAGAGCCAGATCTTCCGAAACAAATGAACATCGATCGCCGCAATTTCCTCCGCGCCACGGGAGTTACGTTGGCCTTGCCCTGGCTTGAAACGTTCGTCGGTGCGAAATCGGGTGTCCCACCGAAACGCGCGGTGTTCATCGGCACGGCTCTCGGATTGCATGCTCCGCATCTATATCCGAGGACGTCTGGTGCCAATTACGAGACCACCGAGTACCTCTCACTCCTGAAGCGACATCGTGCTGATTACACCCTCTTCTCCGGACTGTCTCATCCCGATCAAGGCGGTGAACACGAAACTGAAAAGACTTTCCTCACGGCGGCGAGGAATCCGCAGCACGACGGTTTTCGCAATTCCCTTTCCATCGACCAGCTAGCCGCTGAGAGGCTCGGCTATGTCACTCGCTTTCCCTCGATCTCGCTGAGTTCCAACGGACCTAAGAGCCAGTCGTTCACGGTCGGCGGCGTCATGCTCCCTGCGGAGTCGAGTCCTTCGCGCATGTTCGCCAAGCTATTTCTCCAAGGCAAGCCGGCCGAGATCGCGCAACAGAAGCAAAAGCTCGCCGACGGTCGCAGTGTCCTGGACGAATTGATGGCGCAGTCGAAACTGCTCATCAAATCCGTCACTGCGTCTGACCGCGAGAAGCTCGATGAGTATTTTGAATCAGTCCGCAAAACCGAACGCGACCTGAAGGAAGCGCAGGCTTGGATGGACCGTCCCAAGCCGAAGGTCGTTGCCAAGCAACCGCAGGATATTTTCGACAAGACGGATCTGATCGGCCGCATCCGGTTGCTGATGAATCTCGTCCCGCTGATCATCCAGTCCGATTCCACCCGCGTGGTCAGCGTCGTGATCCAGGATCACCTTTCCATACCGCAGATCAACGGGGTCGAGAGCGAGCATCACAATCTTTCCCATCACGGTCGTGATCCCAACAAAATAGCGCAGTTGAAGCGCATCGAAATGGAGATCATCAAGCAGTATGGTGAGCTGCTCGGGCGGTTGAAGACGAAGAAAGAGGTTGGGGGATCACTGCTCGACAACACCATGACGCTCTTCGGCAGCAATCTCGGCAACGCCAACGCCCACGATCCGCGCAATCTTCCCATCTTCCTTGCTGGTGGCGGTTTCAAACATGGCAAATACATCGCGCACGATCGTCAAGCCAACACGCCGCTGTCGAATCTCTTCGTCACCATGCTTCAGCGATTGGGACTGGAGTCTGATTCCTTTGGCGACAGCAACGGTACGATATCGGAGGTTTGAAAACGTCGGT
>JBMYQZ010000025.1:10507-18697 GCA_049601855.1 Limisphaerales bacterium
CGACCAGCGATGGAACGGTGAGTCTGTGAATTTCTACGAGCTGCTGCGCGTGCGTTGCGACGCACTCCGAAGCTGTCCGCAACCGGCGCCGACGTCGATGCCACGCCGCTGCCGGATGGTGCAGGGCAAGCCGGATTCCTGGATGATCCGGGAGAATTCATCGGCAGCCGAGGTCTCGCTGGCTTCACCTTCGTAGCCTTCGGTGGGATTCAGTCGGATGAGATTGACGTGGGCGTTCAACCCTTGCAGCAGTTCAGCAACCTGTCGGGCGTGCTCCGGGGAGTCGTTCTTTCTGTCGATCAGGGTCCAGCCAAAGAACACCTTTCGACCGCTCGTTGCGGAGTAGGCACGGCAGGCGTCCAACAAATCTTTCAGCGGCCAACGTTGGTTGATCGGGATCAAGGCCGATCGTTCTTCATCGGTGGTGGCGTGAAGACTCACGGCGAGGTTGTAGGGCAGGTCTTCCCGCGTGAAACGCTCGATCGCGGGGACGACTCCCACGGTGCTGACGGTGATCCGGGAGGTGGCAATGCCGATGCCGCGGTTGTCCGCGACGATTTTCATGGCCTGCATCACCGGGTCGTAGTTGTGCAGCGGTTCGCCCATGCCCATCAGCACGAGGTTGCGCAACCCGGATTCTCCCCGGGACTGCAACAGCCGTTGAGCGGCGTGAACCTGGGCCACGATTTCGCCGGGACGCAGTTGCCGGACGAAACCCATCTGCCCCGTCGCACAAAAGACGCAACCCATGGCGCAACCGACCTGCGTGCTGAGGCAGGCGGTGAAACGATTCTCGTAACCCATCACGACCGTCTCGATTTCGTGACCATCCGCGAGCTTCAACAGCAGCTTGCGGGTGTAGCCGTCGCCGCTCTCGATCTCCGTCACGATCTCTGGAACATCGATGCTCACGTCCGCTTCCCAGTGGCTTTCCAACCACCGCTGAACCGGTGGCGGCAAGTCATCGCTTTCGCGAATCTCCGAGGGTGCGCCTCGGTGCAAGGCTTTCCACAATGCCTGCGTATGCACGGGCCGAACGCCATCCGATTCGAGGCGCCGGGATAGCGCCTCAAAGTCGAGGTCAAACAGATGCGTTGTCTCCAGCGTGGCCGACATGACGGGCGACATCGTAGCCGGCGGGCCATTGAGGAAAAGGAAAAGGGATGCGAATCGAATCCCTTTGGTGATTGCAGCGAAGTGTCACCGGAAGATATATGCCCTGCGGCGATGATCGAATTCATCAACCAAATGCCGCTGGCTGGCCTGATGTTGGCGACCTCACTTGGCTTCATGCTGGGGCGCCTGCAGTTCCGGCAGATGTCCATGGGACCGGCGGGTGGCACCTTGTTCGCGGCGTTGGCGTTCGGCTATTGCGGGGTGAACCTGGACTTGTTGTACGGGGAAGGGCCGCGCCATCTCACCGTGGGCACACTGGGCTTTGTCCTGTTCATCTATTCCATCGGCTTTGAGGCGGGTCCACGTTTCTTCTCAAGCATCCGCACACGCAATGGTTGGAAGTTCATCACGATGGCGATCGTCGTGAACGCCTTGGCCGTGGTGTTGTGCCTGGGATGGGGGAAGCTGTTCCAGCTCGATGCTGCCACGACGGCGGGGATGCTGTCCGGTGCGCTGACAAGTGCGCCAACCTACGCCGCCGCTTCGCAGGCCGGGCTCGATAATACGCGACTTTCGGTTGCGTTCGCCATTGCCTACCCAATCGGGCTGGTGGGATTGGTCGTGATCTTGCAGACGCTGCCGCGCTTCCTGCATCAGAACCTGGCGGCGGAGACCACCGGCGACGTGGAGACCCACGGGCTGGTGAAATCACCGGAGATCAGTCGAGCCTTTGAAGTCACGCGCCCACAGGTGTTCGACCAAAAACTGCGGGATTTGAAATTGACCACGGAATGCGGGGTCGTGCTCACGCAGATCTTTCGTTCCGGCCGACTTATCATCCCGGAAGCCGACACCAAACTGATGGAGAACGACCATCTGATCGCGGTCGGCCGTCTGCGTGAACTGCAGAAGCTCGAGCTGTTGATCGGCGTTGAAATCGAGCTGGACGAACTCCACGAACGTCTGCCGCCCCTGCGCAAGGTGACCGTCATGGAACCGACCGTCGCGAGCAAGACTCTGGCCGATCTGAATCTGATTCAGAGATTTCACTGTATTGTGACGGGTATCGAACGCGGCACCGAAGTCGTCGAGCCCGCGGCTGACGTCACGCTGTTGCGAAACGATGTCGTGCTCGTCGCGGGTGCCCGCCAGAACGTCCAACGCCTGGCTGACGAGATGGGTGTCTTCGAACCGGACATCAATGAAACGAACATCGCGATCTACACCGGGGGCATCTTCATGGGGCTGCTGATCGGGAGCTTCCATCTCCATCCGCTCGGACTGGATTTCTCACTTGGTCTGGCGGGCGGCCTGTTGATTGCCGGGCTCTGCCTTGGTTGGCTTGGGCGCATTGGACGTTACTCCACCCATGTTCCGAAACCGGCGCAGCAACTGGTGCGCGACCTTGGAATCCTGCTGTTCATCGGTGAAACCGGACTCGAAGCGGGCGGCAATCTGATGGAGGGGCTATCAATCGCACCCTGGCAAACCATCGTCGGCGCCGCGTGTGTCATGACGATTACCGTGGTTGGCACATTGTTGGTCGGGCTGAAGATTCTGCGGCTCAAGTCGCTCGATAGTTGGGGGAGTGTTTGCGGTGGGCTGACCTCGTCTGCTGCCCTGCAAGCCCTGCGAAGCCAGGCGCACTCCAACGAGGTGACCATCAGCTACGCTGCGGCGTACGCCGTCGGCAGTGTAGCCGCGACGATGGCCGGCCAATTGATCGCCATTTGGCTGACTTGAACTTTGCGCTTTCCGATTTCGCGCCGATTCCCTTGAATCCCGGCCGTTCAATCCCATTCAAAAGAATCATGATCCGTATCAAGCATATCGCTCTCCTCACCTTCGCAGCCGCGTTGCTGCTGTCTGAAACCACCGGCTTCGCCGCCAAGAAGAAGTGGCGTCCCAAGCTCGGTCTCCAATCCTGGACCTGTCGCAACATGACCTTCGATCAGGTCGTGAAATTCGCGAAGAGTCACAAATTGAAATATCTCCAGCTCATCGGCAAACACATTGACCCGAAGGGTGACAAGGCCGAGAACCTGCGCAAAAAGAAGGTTTTGGAAGACAACGGACTCGTTTGCTACACCTTCGGCGTCCAGCGCACTTACGACACGAAGGAGGAAAATCGACAGACCTTTGAGTTCGCCAAGTACATGGGCATCAAGCTCATCGTCGTGGAGCCCCGCAAGTTGGAGCAATGGGACAACCTCGAAGAACTCGTGAAGGAGTACGACATCAAGCTTGCCATTCACAATCACGGTCACAGTTCGTCCTACGGCACTCCGGAGAAGGTCTGGAACGTCATCGGCAAACGTGACAAACGGATCGGTGTTTGCGTCGACATCGGACACATCAGCGGCGCCGGCTTCGACGTCGCCAAAGCCTTCGTGGATTACAAGGGCCGCGTCTACGACTTCCACGTGAAGGACAAGCAGGTCGAGAAGGCCAAGAACGGCAAGGACATCATCCTGGATGTTGAGATCGGCAAGGGCGTCGCCAACTATAAGGGTCTCTTCAAGGAACTCGCCAAGGTGAACTACCAAGGCGTCATGGCTATCGAAACCGACAACCGCACCTTTGCGCAAAATCCGACCGAGTTCGTAAAGGAAGCGATTCAATTCGTGAAGAAGAGCACCAAGTAAGATCACTCACATTCCTTTTGCGAAGCCGCCCTGAACCGGGCGGCTTTTTCTTTGTCGGGTCGGGGTGTTTAAACATGTACCACAAAGGCAATTTATCGCCATCTGTCCACTGCGGACATTCGGCGTTGAGTAATCAGCTTCATCTATCCGATCAGTTTCATCGATCCAACGCCGTGCAAGGGGCAAGAAATTGGGGGGCTACATCTTCATTCTCCGAAGGTGACTGAACCATCCAGACCGAGATGAAAAGGGCCGGGACGCCCTTCATGAATTCCGCTCATACGAGGTATCGATTCTATCAGCATAGTGAATGGCACGGTATGGCATGCCAGTGGCTTAGCCGTGCGACGCGCTTCGGGCAAACGACCCGGAACGCCGAACTATCGAAAACGAAACATGCAAAATACGCTCACCACATTCACAACCATCCTTCGTACGGCACTGCTCGCCCTGAGCGTGTCGGTCACGTTGTCCAGTTCACAGGCCGAACTACTGGACGTGGAAAAGGATGAACTCACCTTCGGCTTCATCAAGCTTACCGACTGCGCGCCCCTGGTCATCGCCAAGGAGAAACTCTTCTTCGAAGACGAAGGGCTCGACGTGAAGCTGGAGGCGCAGGCGAACTGGAAGATTCTCCTCGACCGCGTGATCAGCGGCGAACTTGACGGCGCCCACATGCTCGCCGGCCAGCCGATCGGCGCGACCATCGGCTTCGGGACCAAGGCGCACATCATCACGCCCTACAGCCTCGACTACAACGGCAACGGCATCACCGTTGCCAACGACCTGTGGAAAAAAATGCAGGCCAACGATCCCGCCCTGCGTTCGCCAACACCGAAGCATCCGATCAAAGCTGACTCGCTCGTCCCGATCGTGGCCGAGAAGAAGGCCGCTGGTGACCCGATGCGCATGGGCATGGTCTTTCCGGTTTCAACGCACAACTACGAGATCCGTTACTGGCTCGCGGCCTCCGGCATCAGCCCTGGCTTCTACAAGGATCCCAAGTCCGGCGCGATTGACGCCACCGGCACGACCGACGCCGACGTGATCCTATCCGTCACGCCGCCGCCGCAGATGCCCGCCACGCTCGAGGCCAAGACGATCGAAGGTTACTGCGTCGGTGAGCCTTGGAATCAGCAGGCCGTGATCCGCGGCATCGGTGTTCCCGTCACGACCAACTACGACATCTGGAAGAACAATCCCGAGAAGGTCATGGGCCTGCTCAAGGAATGGGCGGACAAAAATCCCAACACCGCCATCGCCATCACCAAGGCGCTCATCCGCGCCGGCAAGTGGCTCGATGCGACCGACGCCTCCGGTAAACTCGTCAATCGCGAGGAAGCCGCCCGCATTCTGTCCCGATCCGAATACGTCGGCGCTGACTACGAGGTCATCCGCAACAGCATGACCGGCTTCTTCTACTTCCAGAAGACCGACAAGCGCCCGATGCCGGACTTCAACGTCTTCTTCAAGCACCAGGCCAGCTATCCATGGTACAGCGACTGCATCTGGTTCCTCACGCAGATGCGGCGCTGGGGGCAGATTCCCGAATCCAAACCGGCTTCCTGGTACAAGGAAGTTGCCACGAAGATCTATCGCCCGGACATCTACCGCGCCGCCGCCGGTCACCTGGTCGAAGAAGGTCATCTGAAGGCCTCGGAGTTTCCTCCCACCAGCACGGACGGTTATCGCCCCGCCTCGATCGACTTCATCGACGGCAAGCTCTACGACCCGTATCAGCCCATCGCCTACATCAACTCCTTCAAGATCGGCATCAAGGAAGACATCGCCTTGGCCGGTGATTGAACGGTGCATCGGGACGGGGCTGCCCGGCCCCGTCCCCTGCCATCCAGACTGAATCCACATCCTTAAAACTGCTCAACTCATGAACGTCGAAAGATTCAACAAGTTCATCAAGCTCCTGAAAACGGTCCGACTCGGCTGGCTCGTACCTTTCCTTCTCCTGGTCAAGGGCGAGAACCCTTCCGCCCAAATCCGCGCCATCTTCACCGGCGTTTGCATTCCCATCTTCGCGATCCTCGCGTTTCTCTACGTCTGGAGTGCTTCGTCCGCAATGATCGTCACCAAGTTCGGCACTGTTCCCGGTCCCAGCCAGGTGATGTCCGCCTGGGGCACCTTGCGCAACGAGGCGCGACTGGAAACCATCAAGGAAGCCGACCACGTCCGCCGCCTGCGCGAGAAACGCATCAAGAACCTCGCCAAGTACGAGGAAACCCTCGCTGACCTTCCCGGCGGCGCGCCGGACTTTGGCGACATGGAAGCCAATCAAAAGGCGATCGAGTCCGCCGCCGCCACCTTCGAGGAGGTGAATGAATTGCTGGACGTGTCCAACAGGATCTCGATCGCCGCGGATGCCGAGGAAGCCAAGGCGACGGCCGCGGGCTTCAAGTTTGAATCGTCGAAGGACTTTGCCGGCGTGGTCGTCGAGCGCCTGTTGCCGAAGGAGATCGAGTTTCGCAAGCAGGATGAAGCCTTCCGCATGAGCACGGAATACGACGTTACGGATGAGGACAGCGATCAGACCCGGGCGCAGAAGGAGGCCGCCCGCAAGCAGCGTGCGAAACGCGTCGCCGCCGAGAAGGGCCTCCTGCTGATTGAGCGGCAGAAGATCACCACGCTCGCGACCCGGCAGGCGCTCGACATCCTCGATGAAGTGCCGTCGGAAACGACGCGCGCCTTGGCCGCCATCGATCGTCAGGCTGAAAAGCTCCGTCCCCGCCTGGACGAGTGGTATGGCGAGATCGAGGCCGCCGCCGCCGCGGGCACGAAGAACAAGAACAAGGTGAAGGTCAAGATGCTCAACAAGAGCTTCGCCGACAATCCCTACCCCGGCAAAGACACCTACATCGCGCAGATCATCACCTCGCTCAAGACGGTCTTTGCCGGCTTCGTCATCGCGTCCCTGATCGCCATTCCGCTGGGTGTCCTGTGCGGACTGAACAAGAACATCAACAACGCCTTCAATCCGCTGATCCAGATTTTCAAGCCGGTATCACCGCTGGCCTGGTTGCCGATCGTCATGATCGTGGTGGGCGCGCTCTACACCTCCGAGAACCCGATGTTCGAGCTGAGCTTTATCAACTCGGCCATCACGGTCGCGCTCTGTTCGTTGTGGCCCACCTTGGTCAACACTGCCGTCGGCGTGGCGTCGACGGACAAGGACTTTCTCAATGTCGCCAAGGTGCTCAAGCTGAGCTGGTTCAAGAAGATCTTCAAGGTGGTGTTGCCCGCGTCGCTGCCCCTCGTGTTCACCGGCCTGCGCCTATCCCTGGGCGTCGGTTGGATGGTGCTGATCGCCGCCGAGATGCTCGCGCAGAACCCCGGCCTCGGGAAGTTCGTGTGGGACATGTTCCAGAACGGCAGCAGCGAAACCCTCTCCATGATCATGGTGGCTGTGTTCACGATCGGCATCATCGGCTTCTTCCTCGACACCATCATGCTGAGTCTCCAGCAGTTGGTGAGCTTCGGCGAAGGCGAAACGATCTGAGCGGAAGGACACATCATGGCATTACTTGAACTCAAAGACGTCGCCAAGGGATACGGGGAGATCGGCCCCGATCGCTCCGAGATCCTCGCCGACATCAACCTCACGATCCAGGAAGGCGAATTCGTGTCCATCGTCGGCTATTCCGGCACGGGCAAGACCACGCTCATCAACCTGATGGCCGGCCTGCTCAAACCCGATTCCGGATCCGTGACCTTTCGCGGTGAACCGGTGAAGGAAGCCGGCCCGGAGCGCGCGGTGGTGTTCCAGAATTACTCGCTGCTCCCCTGGCTGACGGTGTTTGGAAACGTCGCCCTCGCCGTCGATCAGCTCTTTCCCGCGAAGAGTGCCAAGGAGCGGGAGGAGCACGTGATGAAATACATCGGGATGGTCAACCTCACTCCCGCCCGCGACAAGTATCCTTCCGAACTCTCCGGCGGCATGCGGCAACGCACTTCTCTGGCCCGTTCGCTCGCGATGGAGCCGAACGTGCTCCTGCTCGACGAACCCCTCGGCGCGCTCGACGCCCTGACCCGCGCCGTGTTGCAGGACGAGATCACCCGCATCTGGGAGGGCAACCGGAAGACCATGCTGCTAATCACCAACGACGTGGATGAAGGCATCCTGATGGCCGATCGCATCATTCCCCTGAGCGCCGGTCCCAAGGCCAAGCTCGGTCCCGCGATCTCCATCGACATTCCCCGTCCGCGCGACCGCAAGGCGATCAATCACGAGCCGCTGTTTCAGCAGATCCGCAAGGAGGTCATCGCTTACCTCATGGATTCGCACCAGGACGCCAAGGCCAAAATACCGGCTGGAATCACCTTGCCGGACGTGTTGCCTGAAGACCTCACCCTGCCGCCGCGCCTCTGGCACAATAAACGGCCACCCAAACGTCGGCGCGATCTCGAAGCCAAGAAGTTC
>JBMYQZ010000026.1:0-18655 GCA_049601855.1 Limisphaerales bacterium
CAGAATCTCGTGAATGATCGGCAGAAACGGATCCAGTTTCGAAGACCTCGGCTGCGTCGATCGATAGCCGGGCGGTGCCGTGTGGCTCAGGATCTTGTTCAGCGTTTCTGGATCGGCGTTGTATATCGATTTGAGAATCGAGTTGGTTGACGCGCCGGTAAGATCGCTCAGGTAGCTCTCTATCGAAAAGCTCTGTCCGGGCGCGGGTGAGGTAACGCAAAGCAGGAGCGTGCAGACAGTGATTAGTTTGCGAATCATAGTGCCGGTTCAAACAGTGTTGACGATTGCTTCGTCCGTCGGTTCTCCCAAGAAATGGTATTGGGCGTCGGCGACTGCCGCCAAGTCAGCGACCGTTCGCTTGGGATCAGTCAGGACCTTGACCATGGCGTTCTGTGCCGAGCTGGAGGTCTTGCCTTTTTCCAAGGTGGCGCCACGTATGGCACGAAAGACATTGTCAATCTGAGCGGCGAGACCTGCCATGGTCTCTCGGCGAAGTTTCGGACTCGCGGTCGGATTGTAGGCCTTAAGGCCCCTGATCTTGATTGTCCCGTATTTTGGGAACGCCTGCTTTTTTTGGTCTAGGACCACCAAAGTGGACCAAGTGGTTTTACATGCTCGGTTATTGTTGTTCCAGTCAGCCATTGGTTTACCTGAATGTTTGATTAGTTTTCGTGTCGATGGTGAGAACTAGCCCTGCATCATGTTGAGAAGGGTATGGTTGTCCAACTCGGCCGCGCCTCACAATCACCGGGGGGATTGCCTTCCATGGGGCTCCGACGGGTAGGAATGTCGAATTCAGGCTCCGAGCAAAGGAAAAAGTGTTGTCACCTTCAGATATTCTGCTCCGCGTTCAGTAATTCGGACTCCAGAACAACGGTTGTCAGCGGAATGGAAGCGGATACACTCTCGGCGTGATTTCGAGAATCTTGATTGGTCTTTTTGGTTCGCTGGTCCTCGGTGGAAACGTTTCGGCACAGCAGTTGCCAGTGGTGGAAAAACGGCTTTCCAACGGGATGAAGGTCCTGATGGTGGAGCGGCATGACTCGCCGAGTGTGGCCGGGGGCTGGGTGGCGCATGTGGGGAGCGCGAATGAACGTCCCGGGATGACGGGGATCGCGCATTTGTTTGAGCACATGCTGTTCAAGGGGACACCGGTGCTCGGGACAAAGGACTACGGGAAGGATTTGGAGATCATCGCTGACCAGGAGCGGGTGCGGGAATTGATGCGCCGGGAAGAGGCTCGCATGCGGCAGTTGCAACGACGTGGGCTGCTGGAGGACGACTTGTTGAAGCCGGAGAACCAGACTCCGGAATATCGGGCGCTGGAGAAGGACTTCAAGAAGCTCGTGGAAGCTCAACGGGAGATACTCGTGAAGAACGAGTTCGACCGGATTTACACGTCCAACGGTGGTTCGATGATGAACGCCTACACCAGCATGGACCTGACCGCGTATTTCATCACGGTGCCGGCGAACAAGTTGGAGCTGTGGATGTGGATGGAGTCGGAGCGCTTGTTGCAACCGGTGTTCCGCGAGTTTTATGCCGAGCGCGATGTGGTGTTTGAAGAACGTCGGATGCGGACGGAGTCGACGCCGCTCGGGCGCTTGAACGAATCTTTCTGGGCGATGTTCTGGGAATCACATCCTTACAGCTGGCCGACGGTCGGTTGGCCTTCGGACATTCCCGCGATCACCAAGGCGCAGGCGGACGATTTCTTCGCGACGTATTATGCACCGGAGAACATCACCCTGATCCTGATCGGTGACTTCAAGTGGCAGCAGGGCCTGAAGTTGGCCAATCGTTATTTTGCACGCATTCCCCGCGGGACGAAGCCGGTGCCTGACGTGGTCACGCGCGAAATCAAACAAGTCGGCGAGAAGCGTCTGAATGGCGAAGCGGACGCGAACTCGCAGGTGGATATCATGTATCACGCGCCGGCTTTTGGTCATCCAGACACCTATGCATTGCGAGTGTTGGCGCAGGTGCTTTCGACGCGAACCGGGCGGCTCTACAAACGGCTCATTGTGAAGGACAAGATTGCCACCGACACCTTTGCAGGAGCGTACACCCTGAAGTACGGCGGCATCTTCACCATCGGCGGTGAAGCGGCGGAAGGCCAAACGCCGGCGGATGTGGAGAAGGCCGTGCTGGAGGAGCTTGAGAAAATCAAGAACGAGCCGGTGCCGGTCAAGGAACTGCAGAAGGTGAAGAACAATTTCGCCGCCGCCGAATACCGCAAGCTCGCCCACAATCATGCGATTCTGCAGCAGCTGATGCGTTACGAAGGCGCCGGACGCTGGCAGGAGATCAACGAGGCGGGTCCAAAGATTCAAGCAGTCACCGCGGCGGACCTTCAGCGGGTGGCGAAGAAATACCTGGTGAAGAACAACCGTAATGTTGCTTCCTACACCCGCAAGAAAGGTTCCAAGGAAGATCCTGAATTCGCGGGACTGACCGCGTCCCAGAAGCCGATGGCCCGGCAGATTTCATCTGCGATCCAGAAGGAGACTGACGTCGAAAAACTGGAGGGCCGCTTGAAGCAGATCACCGCCGGACTCGATCAGGCCCCGAAAGAACAACAGCAGATCATGAAATTCATGCAGCGCGCTTTGGAGAAGCGCGTGAAGGAGCTGAAAGCGAAGTAGTCGCTACTCTTTCGTATCGAGCGGGCGCTGGCGCCAGGGGATGGGCATCGTCGGCGGAGTGCGGTGGCGATCCTTGCGCTCGTCCTTGGGACGATCTTTGAAGTAGGTCACGAGGTCGACCAGTTGCTTGATCGCTTCGTTGCAGGCGCGCTCGCCTTTTTCGGCGGTGGCGAGTTCGGCTTCGCCGAGGACGCCCGTGTCGGAGTAGCTGCTGGTCCAGGAGACGACCGTGCCGGGGCCTTGTTGGAAGAGGTCAACGAAGTTGAAGGGGTCGTTCTCCTCGTTGAAGGAGATGTTGCCGTTCTTGATCTGGTCTTTACGGACGTTGTCGCCGTCGAGGTGGAGATACATCGAGGTCTCGAGTTCGCAGGCATGGGCGCAGCCGCCGGGGAATTTGCTTTCGCGCCAGTTGGGGAGGAAATCCTTGTCGACGGTGAGAAGTTGCCACCAGCCGGTGAGCATGCATTCGGCGTCGGTCTCAAGATTGGTGCGGCGGGCGACGAGGTCCAGATTCGGCATGTTGGAGCCGTGGCCGTTGAGCAGGATGATTTTCTTGAAGCCGTGGTAGGCGAGTGACTTGGTGATATCGAGCACGTGCTGTATGAAGTGCTCGAAGTCGTTGTTGATCGTGCCGGGAAAATCCATGACATGACCGGTGTAGCCGTAGGCGACGATGGGCAGGACGAGCATCTTGTCGGGAGCAAGCTTGCCGGCGCCGTGGGCGACTCCGTTGGGGCAGACGAGGTCGACGTCCAGTGGAAGGTGCGGGCCGTGTTGTTCAACGGCTCCACAGGGAAGGATACAGACCTTGCCGAGATCCACGGCGTCATTGATCTCGGGCCAGGTCAGTTTTTCGTAGCGGTATTCGGATTCGGCTCGGCTCATGATGATAGGGGTGGGTTACCAGAAAACGGTGAATAGTATTCCGCCTGTTACCACGATGAGGAAGGCGGCGGCGTATTCGGGTGTCAGCCATTTGGGCGGTGAATCAGGGAAAGGATGCTCGGGAATTGCGGCCAACGACTCGCTGCTCGTGTTCAACCAACCAGTGTGTTCTTTGGGCTTCGATGCAGTTTCCGAGCGGAAAACGAAACTCGCGGCAACTGCGCCAATGGCGGTGATAACCATTGCCCAGGTGTAGGCCGGCCATTTGCTCGTCAACCAGCTTCCCATCCAAGTGATATCGTGGACCTCGCGATCGATCAGTGCGATCACGCCATAGGCGGCGCCGGTCAAGATTCCGACGACGCCAGCTCGTCTTGGCGCGCGTGTGAAAACGCCGATGATGTAAACGGTGAAGAGCGGCGTCACGAAAACCGGGATCAAGGTCAGGAACGCATCCAACATTGTCGCCTTCGAGCTGATGAACGGAATGTAAGCAAATCCCAATGCGAGAACACCGGCGGTGGCCAGACGACTCACTTGGACATAATGCGCGTCGTCGCGATCCTTGGCGATCAACCGCGCGTAAATGTCGCGCGTGAAAAGCGCTGACAAGGCGGAGCCCATAGAGTCGAACGTACTCACGGCCGCCGCCAAAATCCCGGCGACGACGATTCCCTTCAATCCAACGCCAAGATAAAGATCAGCCATGTAAGGATAGAGTTCGTCCGGCTTCGACAAACCGAGCGCTTCAAACTCCGGAAACAGCGAACGCGCCAGCACGCCGAGCATGATGCATCCCGCCATGATCGGCATGCTGACCACGACGCCGAACAGCGCCGCCATTTTCATGTCCCAAATCGATCGCGCGCCAACCAAACGCATCGTTTGACTGTGATTCACGCTCCAATATCCACCCGCGATCACGATCCAGGCGATCATGATGATCCAGGGAGAGGTCTTGCCATCGTCACCGTGGAAGCTGCTCATCTCCGCGAGACGCGCAGCGGAAGGCTCCTGTTTCCCCAAGGCCTCGACTGCTCCAGACCAACCACCGGCTGCATTCCAAACGGTGATGAAGATTACCGCCATTCCGATGAACATGATCAGGCCTTGCGCTGCATCCGTGAACACCACCGAACGCAATCCGCCCCACGACGTATAGATCCCTGACAGAACGACAATGGAAACAATCAGCGTCCACGCCGCCATCGAATTCAGGCCGAGAAACGTCGTTAGCAGCAGATACACCGACCAAATCATGAGGCCGAGCATGCTTGTTCGGTACTGGATTTGAATCAGCGCGCTCAACACCCTGACCGACGGCCCAAATCGCGACTCAAGATATTCTGCGTTGGTAAACTGCCCGGCTCGCGCAATCGCCGGCACGAGCCAGAACGCCGCAAAACTCGCGCCGATCAACGCACCCAAGGTATGCACCGTCAGATAGTGCATCCCCTCCGTGTAAGTCTTCCCGGTCATTGACACCAGATCCGCGTTGTCGACGTTGGTGGCAAAAATTGACAACCCGATCGCCCACCAGGCAAGCGAGCGTTTGCCGAGGAACCAGTCCTGGCTGGTCTTGGTGCCACGAGCGACCCAGAACCCCCAGAGCATCACGCCACCGTTGAGGAGCAGCACGATGAGCCAGTCGAGGGGTTTCATGGGTTCTAGAGGTCGGAGGGGGTCAGTTCGATTCCGCCGGTGAATTTCTTTACACCGTCGGCGTTCCACTTCATTCCCAAGCCGGGGCCGTCGGGGATTGGGATCATGCCGTCGGAGTCCATGGTGACGGGTTCGGCGACCAGATCCTCGATGTAGGGGGCTGGAGTGATGTATTCGACCCAGCGGGCGTTGCCGGCGGCGGCGACGAGTTGGAGATCGGCGGCGAGGCCGACGGCGGTGTTCCACCCGTGCGGGACGAAGAGGATGGAATGGTCGTCGGCCATTTGCGCGATACGATGTTCTTCACTGATGCCGCCGACCTTGGTGACGTCGGGTTGGATGTAATCGACGGCGCGACGTTCGACCCAAGGGATGAACGATTGGCGGCGGGTCAGGACTTCGCAACTCGCGATGGGTAGCGGGGCGTGTTCGGTGAGCTTTGTGAAACCGTCGATATCGTCGGGTCGCAGCGCCTCTTCAAACCAGGTGACGTCGTAGTCAGCGAGCATCTTGGCGGTGTTGATTGCCCACTTGTAGCCGTGTGGCCAGAAGGCGTCGGAGCCCCCAGCATCGACCATCAGTTCAATATCCGGTCCGACGGTGGCGCGTGCGGTGCGGACGATGGCTTCGTCTGTGCGACGATTGACGCGACCGAAGGGGCCCCAACCGATCTTGAAGGCACGGAAGCCGCGTGACATGCCGTCTTCCAATGATCTGCGCAGCATGTCCGGTTCGTCCATGAGCATCGATCCGTAGGGCTTGATGGACTCACGATGACGTCCGCCCAGGAGCCGGCTGATCGGTTGACCGGTCACTTTGCCGAGGATGTCCCAGAGCGCGATGTCGATGCCGGAGATGGCGTGGGTGATCGCGCCGCCGCGTCCCTGCCAGAAAGTCTGTTGATGGAGGTTCTCCGAAGTGGCTGCCGGATCGAGCGCCGATGCGCCGATCAGGAAAGGCTTCATCACGTCGATGGAACCCTCGATCAACTTCGCGGAGGTGAAGACGCTTCCCAGACCGGTCACGCCTTCGTCGGTCACCACCTCGACGAGCGTGTGCAGGTTGTTTTCGGTATTGAGGAACTTGTCGTCCCACCCTCCGTCAGGCGTGGCGCCGCGCAATGGCAGCAGGCGGATGTCGCTGATCTTCATGGATTGCCGCTCATCCAATCCGTGAATCGGCGCCGAGGCAAATCAATTTGCGGGCATCTTGGCCACGATCGAGCTGGGAATCCGATAGCGGATCAGTTTCAGCGGCTTGGTGGTGACGTACCAGAGTTCCGTTCCCTTGACCGCGGCAAAGGGAACGGCTCTGCCGTCGACCAGTTCCCGAAGTGGCGTTTTTACGCCACCCAACAGCTTCCCTGAAAGCGTCAGGAAGTAACCCTTGCGTTTGGTGTGTGTGAAAAGGGTTTGATCATTCGCGAACGACAGTCCAACCGGAATTTCGCCGCCAGGAAGTTTGAACATGCCCAAAGGTTTTGCGGTTCGCGAATAGACGCAGATGTTTCCGCCGGAGGAAATGGCGAGCGTGTCGTTCGACGAGATCGCAGTCGCACCCCGACCAACGAGCCAATCGCCGTTGGGTCGTTTGCGGATGCGTCCTCCCAGGTTGAGCAGCCGGTTGGTGCCCACCTAGTGACCGATTTTGAGTGGACCATGTTCCATGTAGGCGAGTTGGAGAACTTCCCATGCCATGATGGCTTCCAGATCGTCGCCTACCGTTTTTTGAACGACGTCGCGCCCGACTTCTCTGCCACTGCGGTCGAGGGTGAAGATTTCGAGAGATTTGGTATCCACGATATTGATGCGATCGTCACCGCCCATGTGAATCCAGCCAGGGTGCTTCAACGCCGGAATCGTGGGAGCGAGGTCGATTTCGTCAGCGATGGGCAGGTTGAGGAGGGGGACGGACGGCTTTGGCGAGGGCCTGTGTTGTTGCCAGTCAAAGGGACTTTCGTCGCGTCGAGTGATTTTCCACCACCCACGTTTGTCGGTGGCGGCGAGAAGCCGGATTCGCCGCCGGGATTTGTATAGGAGGATATCGAACTGACCGAGATTGGTTCCGGACCGAAGAGAACCATCTGCGCGTGCCTTGCGAGTTTGGTTTTGGAGATCCGAATCCTTGATCCGCGTGAGTTCATTGGTCACGGTGAGGTGCCAGAGGATTCTCTGCGCGTCGTTGATCATGGCAAAGACGGCGTGGCCTTGGTTGCCCGGATGGTGCGACCAGTGGACGACTGACAGCGGCGTGCCGGTAAGCGGCAAGGTTTCGACCAAACCGAGGTGTTCGCTGGTTCGCGGAGGTTTGGGCAGTTCGAGATCGATCCGCGTTCCCGTGCTGAGATCGTAGGCCCATTTCTCGAACGCGGTGTCGTTGCCGACCCAATCCATCACTTGGAAGAAGGCACGATTGCCGCTCAGCAAATGAACTCCTCCCCAGGTGACCGGGAGCGGGCTGCCGTGCAAAACCCGGGCGCCTTGGCGAATCCGGCGGTCGATCAACAGCGGCTTGCCGTCGGGCGCGAACAAGGCCACCACGAAACGCTCTTCCCAGCCGTCGCTTCCGAAGCCGGCCGGATAGCCGAATCCGAGCACGTGTCCGCCACCACGACCTCCCGCAGTGCGAAATCGTGGCGGTTCGTCCAGAGCGGAACGCCGTTCTGGGAAAAGATGTAGCTCGCCGATTCATTGCCCATGGGGTCCGCAGGATCGACGAACAGCGAGAACACGCCCGACATCGAGCGATGGGTCATGGGATTCAGGAATCCCCGGTTTTCGCCGGCGAAGGGAAAGGCCTGCGAAGCGAAGGCGAGGAGCAGCGCGATTCCGAGAATTCGTCCCATGACGTTGATGCAACCGCCTTCGGCCGGGTCTGTCAATCGATGGGGTCTCCGGGAATGCCCTCAGGCTTTTGCTTCTGGTGATCGAGGTGATGATCCAAGATCTGGGCCATGAACTTCTTTTGCCGGACTTTGCTCGGGAGCGTGTTGCTGGGAGTCGGGTGGTGTTCGGAAGCGGCGGGATTGCTGGAGGTGAATCCGCCGAAGGCGCCGAAAGAGATCAGCACGATCGCGCTGGTGGGAGCGCGGTTGATTGATGGGCGCGGCGGAAAGCCGGTTGCGAACGCGAGCGTTGTGGTGCGAGGGAACAAGATCCTGGCGGCTGGCGCGTCGGTGCCCATTCCGCCGGGCGCAAGGAAGATCGATGTCTCCGGTCTCTCGATCTTGCCGGGCTTGTTCGACTCGCATTTTCATTCGGTCAACGATCTGAAAAAGCCGGTGGACTATCTCTTGTCGCGCGGGGTGACCACCTTGCGCGATCCGGGGCATCCGTTTCGCTTTTATCAGGCGGTGATGCAGACGGATCTTGCGATGCCGCGGGTTTTCCTTTGCGGAGCGCATCTTGATACGCATCCGGCGGTTTGGCCGCGGCAGGCGGTGCTGGTGAAAGACGCAGAGCATGCGCGGTGGACGGTGATCAATCACGTCCGTCGCGGCGCCTCGGCAATCAAAATCTACTTTCGGCTTCCGCTGAAGTATCACGAGACGGTCTGCCGAACGGCGGCGGAGCAAGGGGTGTTGGTCGATGCCACGGATGCGATCAAGGCAGGCGTGCGCGGAATTGAGCACGTGACTTCGTTCGGCACGAGCCTGGCCGCACCGAACGACGCGGAGGCTTTTCGACGGCGGGTGCGGGCAGATCCGAATACGCGGAAGAAACTGCGGCACGAATTGTGGGCGAGAATTGATCTCGAATCGCCACTGGTGCAACGGGTAGTGGAATTGATCGTGAAGAAAGGGGTGTTCGTTTCACCCACGCTGGGGATCTTTGAGAAACGGATTGGCTCACCCGGTAATGCCGAGCGAGACGTGCGCGCGTTCGGGAATATGTTGAAGTTTGTGCAGCTCTGCCATGAGGCTGGCGCGAAGATCGTAGTCGGTTCGCACACGCATCATCCCTTTGCCAAACGCGGGGCCGCTTATCAGCACGAAATGGAGTTGCTGCTAAAATGTGGGATGACGCCTTTGGAAGTGCTCACTGCGGCGACGATTCGGAATGCGGAGTTCTTCGGTACGGAAGAACGGCTGGGTAGCATCGAGGTCGGCAAGGTGGCGGACCTGGTGTTGGTGGAGGGCGACCCCTCACGTGACATCAGGGAGATGAATCGCGTGAAGCACGTGATGCTCAACGGCAACTGGATCGGGAAATCACCGTTTTGAATCCGACCTTGCCGGAGCGGGTCTCGGCTTGGGCGTGGAGCTATGGGCAGAGAGGACCTGCCAACCGGAATCGCCCTTTTCGAGAACCATGGTGGTGACACCAGACCATCCGTAGACCTGCTTCCCGTTGTTGAAGATCTTGCTGTCAAAATTGGTGCGGACGAGGGCGATACGATTGCCCAAGGATTGGACCTCGGTGTCGGTGTAAGTGGATTTCCAATCGAGTGAGGCCGGCATGCCGGTGAGAGCCTTCACGATCTTGTCGACCGACTTGTATCGCAGCTGTCCGTCTTCGTAGAACGCAAAGCGTCCATCAGAGACGTACAGTTTGCGGACGGCGGCTTCGTCGCGCTTTTTGATGGTCTCGCGGTAGCGCGTCAGGAAGGCGCGAACTTCGTCTTCGGCCTTGCTGGTCTTGGCGGGGAAGACACCCGGTGCCAATGCCAAGCAGAGAAGGGTAAGAGCAATGCGAAACATGCCGGGAGGATACGACGACTCGGCGGACTCGCAAGCGTTCGACAAGCTCACCGAAATCCTCTCCCTCCAGTGAAGTAGCTACGCGATGGGGAGGGTGACGGTGACGATGGCGCCTTTCATCGTCTCGCGGTTGGCGATCTGAAGGTCACCGTCGAGTTCCCACAGGATGGAGGAGATCATGCCCAGGCCGAGGCCCATGCCGCCCTTGGTGTTGTCTCCCTGAAAATATGGCGTGGTGGCCTTGGCGAGTTCCTCGTCGTTCAGGTTGGTGCCGTCGTCGCGGACTTCCAGCGTGATGTGCTGGTCGTCGGGTTTGGCAATCACGACTTCGACGGCCGGGGAGGAACGAGGATGAAATTTGACGGAGTTGCTGAACAGTTCGGCGAGCACGGTTTCGAAAGCGATGCTCTTGATGCCGAGTTCGACGGACTCCAACTCGAAGGGGACCTGGACGTGCGTACCGAAGAGACCGAGCGCATCGGAGACGAAACGAACCTGGTACTTCACGTCGCGGACCTTCACGGGATCGCCCTCCTGCAACAGCGTTGAACTCTCTGCGTACTTCATCAGGTCGTTGATCTGCGACTGCAATTGGCGGACCGTCTTGCGCACGCTCATGCCAAGCTGGGATCGCTTTTCACCGGTCATACCCAAGTCGGGATTGGCCAGCTGGTCGAGTTCACCGATCACGTTCTCGAAGGCCGGATCGAGTTTCTCGCGCAAGGCACGTTGAAAGCTCCAACTGTCACGACGCTCGCTCATCTCCTTCGTCACGTCGGACAGGCGAACCAGCCAGTCGGCTTCGCCGGTCTCGGGCAGGAGGAAGAGTTGGGTCTTGAGCCACTTGGCCGGGGCGTCGACGTCCGGGCGGGCGAGGAGGTAGCGGATGGGCTTGGGATCGGGATCGGCTGAGCCGGCCCAGGTCTGCCAGGCGAAGGGCGGTTTGCAGGTGAAGTTCTTTCCCGCAAGGGCGGTGAACTCCTGGTCTGATGATTCGCCCTCCAGCCCCAGCAACTCGGCGGCGCGGGGATTGGCGTACTTGATGCGATTGCGATCGTCGAGGAGCAGCAGTCCGTCGGTGGCAAACTCGGCGATGCGTTCAAACTTCTCGCGTTCGGCGACGAGTCGACGGTAGCGGTTGAGTTGGGTGATGTTCTTCACCCGCGTGCGCATTTCGCCGGCATCGATGGGCTTGGATATGAAATCGTCCGCGCCAGCCTCGATGCCGAGCAGACGGGATTCGCGATCGTCGAGGGCGGTCACCATCACGATCGGAATGTCGACGGTGGTGGGGGACTTGCGGATCGCCTCGCAGACTTCGAAGCCGGACATGTCCGGCATCATCACGTCGAGCAGGATCAGGTCGGGCTTGAGGTCGACGGTCTTGTTGATGCCGTCGCGACCGTTCTCGGCGAATTGAAGTTGGTATCCGGCGGGCGCGAGAATGGCCTTGAGAAGATCTCGGTTGCGTTCCTCGTCATCGACGATCAGGACAGTACTTTTCATCCCTCGGTGATCTATTTCACCAGCCACGAGTAGTGCCCGTGCCATTCACCGCCTTCGGCCTCGAGTTCAGAACAGCGATTGCGCATGTACTGGCCCACGGCGTGATCGACCTTGGCAAACTCCAGACTGGCCTCGGCGAAGCGGCCCTGCAGGTAACGGTCCAAGGCTTCGTCATAAGCGGCGCGCGCGTCGTCGTTCATGCCGATGATGGCGTAAATGTTTTCCGGATTCTTGCGTCCCTTGACCTGCACGCGGTCGATGCGGGTGACGGTCAGTTGCATGTCGCGCGGCATCATGCGCACGCAGGATTCGGAAAGAATGACCTCGACCGGGTAATAGCGGGTGAGCCCTTCCAGGCGCGCGGCCAGGTTCACCTCATCGCCGAGCACGGTGAAGTTGAAACGGTCTTCCGTGCCGATGGCGCCCGAAACGACCTCACCGTAATTCACGCCGGCGCCAAGTTCGAAGAAGAGGTCGCCGCTCTCACGGCATTGTTCCTTCAACTCGTTCAACTTGGTACGGGCCTGGGCGTAACACTTGACGGCGGCGCCCGCCGGTTCGGGGATTTGTACCGGGCAATTGAAGATCGCGAGAATCGCATCGCCGATATAGTTGGCGATCATGCCGCCGTGATCGGTCACGGCCTTGTCGATATGGGCGATGTGTTCGTTGAGGGTCTGGAGCAATTGATCCGGAGAAACCTTCTCTGCTGCGCCGGAGAAGCCGCGAATGTCGAAGAACAGGATCGCGGTCTCGTCGAGTGTGCCCTTGAGGAGTTCTTCCGGCTTGCGGTCCTTGAGCACCTTGTCCTTCACCTGCGGGGATACGACCTTGCTGAGCATGCCCTCGGCCTGGTCGATGGCGCTGCGCTGTTCCTTGCGCACCTGCTGCGACGAAGTCACCTTGCCCATCTGCTCGAAGAGCAGGCTGCGGAGGATGGCGGGGTGACCGTCGAGCACGCGGTTGAAATCGTCGGCCATGATTTTGAGCGTCTCGATCTCTTCGACCGCCTTGATGCTGGCGGAGCGGGGGCTCTTGGTCAGTACGCCCATTTCGCCGATGACCGCGCCACTGCGGGAGCGATCGATCTCGTGCTCGCCTTTCATGATCGCCACTTCACCCCAGGTGATGAAGTAGATGCTATCTGACGGTTCCCCCTCGTGGATGAAGGTGTCGCCCGGGTTGAATTTTTCAACCAGCGCGCTGGAAAGCAGTTCCTGCATGACGTCATCGGGGAGGTGCCCCAACAAGGGGTTTTTCTCCGGATGCAGTCGCATGATAGTTCCTTCTCCCATCGTTTATTCTTCAGGTCGGATTGTTCAGATATCGCCAGGCGAGGTAGTTGATGGTCAGGTGGATCGTGTTGTCGATGATCACGACGAGCCAGAATTTGACGTAAGTCGGGGTGTCCTTGGAGTAACCGGTGTCGGGATCGGATTCGGGTCGGCCCGGGCCGAACCAGAAGGTGTTCTTCAATCGACAGGCATAGTTGGCGAGCCGGAAACGATCAATGATCGCGTGGGTGCCGAAGATGACCGCCCATGCTTCCCAGGTGCGGATTACGAGGAGGAAAGGCAACGAATAGACCCCGGCATGAAAAATCGCCCAGAACCAGCTCTTGACCTTGTTCAACGCCATCTGCTCGGTCTGGAGCAGGTAGTCGCCGATGAGATGGAGGATGAGGAGTTGCAAGTTGGCTGGGTAAGTTAGTGTGCTGGGCGCGTGATGCGATAGTAATGGAAGACCACCGTTTCCGGTAGTGAAACCTGCCACGCGCCGTTGCGCAAGACTGCGGGCACGGGCCAATCCCGCCATTCTCCCTGCCCGATGTTGGAGGCGGTCTGGAGCCGGTAACCGGAAAAGAAGCTCGGCCAGGCGAGAATGGTCACTCCGTCTTCGCGAGTCGCGCGGAGATCTGGGCTCACCTTGCCGGGGCCATGAGGATTGGCGATCGCGGCGATGGTGGCGGGGGGGAGTGCGCGATCGAAGAGGGCGACTTCGTCCAGAGACCCGTCAAAGCCTCGGTTGTTGCCGAAATAAGCAACGGCCCCGATGCGAATCGAGGAGGGACTGAAACTCACCGGTGCCGTGAGTGCCCGGCTCTCGACGGCCCGGCCGTCGAGATAGAGCGTCTGGATGCCCGCGTTGATCACGCCCGCGACATGATGCCAGCGGCCGGCGCTCAGCGTGACGGGGTGTTCGATCACTTCGCGCACCAGGCCGTTGACCACGGGCAGCGCAAAGCCAAGCGAGCCGGCCGAGTAATAGATGTCCGGTCCACGGGCACGGGAATTGAAGTCCTGACCATCTGGAACGGAGACCGCCAAGGGAGTCCATGAGCTGCCTTGATCCAGGTCGAGGTCAGGGCGGACCCAGAATTCAAGCGTGGCGCCGTTCACAAGTTCTTTCGCCGGCGAAAATTCGGCAGGTTGCGAATAACCGGTGCCGATGCGGCCATTCGGTTCTCCCGCTCCCCGGCCCCAAAGGATAATTCCGTCCGGAACGGGAACGCCTGGTTCAAGCGCCACCACGACCTGCAGGATCGTGACGTCACCACTCAGCCGAATCCCACCGATGCCTTCCTCGCGTTCGATTCCCACGAACTGCGCACCGCCCGCTGGCAAGGGCAGTGTGGCGATTCGACGTCCCAGTGCGTCAACCGCTTCCAAGCCAGCGCCGTTGCCGCTGTTGTACAGCAGCCCCACCTTGGTCGTCAAAGCGCCGAGGATGTCCGCGTTGAAACTCACGACGGTGGTCGCGCCGTTGATTTCGGGGGTGCCGGCAAATACCTGCAGGCGCCCGTTGGCCAAGTCCGATTGCCAAGGGTGTGCACCGGCCGCAACGGGGCCGACCAAGACGGCGCTCAAGGGCTCGGTGATGTTGAAACTGGTACCCAGCACGGGCGAGGCAATCTTGGTCGCCAGGGTGCCGAAAGCATTGCGGGCGGAAGTGATCCGGCCGCTGATAAAGCCGCTGTCACCAGCGATGGCCCGCACGGTGAGATTCAAAGACGCGGCCTGTAGTGAGGGAATGTTGTCGATGCTCCAGATCTCACTGGCGGCGTCGAATGAGCCGTCCCCCGTCGAGTTGACGCATTGCACATTCGGGGACATCAAGGCGGCCAGACTGACCGCCGTCACAGGTTGGGCGCCGAAGTTCACGACGGAGAGCGTCACCGGGAATTCCGTTCCCAGCGGCACGCTTCTAGGCCCGATCGCCTGCGCCACCAACGCGGCGGAACTGGGCAGGGTGTTGGTCAGGCTGGTGGCCACAATGTCGGTGGCGAAATTGAAGTCATTGGAGGCGAGGTTGGAGGCTTCGGTGGCGAACACGATCACGCTTCCGTCGGCACTGATGAACGGCGCGAAGGAATTTCCGTTTCCAATCACCGCATTGACCGGACTGTAGCTGATCAACTTGGTGACGCCTTCGGTGCGATCGCGGACATAGATGTCAGCGACGTCGTTGTTATCGGTGCTGGGAACGAGATCCGAGGCGTCACTGAAAAATGTCACGTGGCGAAGGTCGGCGCTCATGCTGGCCGCGGTGACGCCAGAAGCGCCATTGGCGGTGGCCGTGCCGCTTTCATTTACGCTGATCAATTCGTGTGTCTGGGAACTGTGATTTCAGAGAAAGATGTCCTGTTCACCATTACTGTCGCTCGCGGCAAGATCGGTGGCGATGGAGACAAACAACACATTGTTTCCACTGCGATCGAACAGTGGCGTGCTCGAACCGCCGTTGCCCATGGCGCTGCGGGCAATATTCTGGCTCACCGGAAGGATGGAACCGGTGAACACCTCGCGGAAATAGACATCCGTCTGGGCGTTGTTGTCCGGCAGACCGACCAGATCGGTTGCCTGACTGACGAACGCGACGCGGTCGCCGGACGGGCTGATCGCGGGATCGAAGGAAATGAAATTGCCGGCCTGGCCGTTGGTGTTGGCGCTGATGAGCGTGGTTATGTTGTTGTTGAGATCACGCCAGAAGATGTCGGTGTTGTTGTTCGCGTCGTTCGGGGCGAGATCCGGGGCGGCACTGGCAAACACGACGAAGCGACCATTGGTGGAGATACCCGGGGAAGAAGTTGCACCGGAACCGCTCCAGCCATTGGAGCTCACACTGACGAGCGTGATCGTGCCGGTGCCGAGATCGCGCAGAAAGACGTCGCTGGTGGAGTTGGTGTCATTGGTCACGAGGTCGTCCGCCGTGCTGACGAAGACCACCATCTTGCCATCGGCGGAAAAGCGCGGGGCAAAAGAATCGCCGGATCCGCTGGTGTTGTTCGTGCCCCGGCTGACGAGGAAGGTCCGGTTGCTCAACGCGTCATGCACGAACACGTCGATGGCGTTGTTGCTGTCGTTCGCCGCGATGTCACTCGCCCGGCTCTCGAAGGCAACGAAGCGGCCATCGGCGCTGATGACCGGATTCAAGGAGTCGGCACCCGGACTACGCGGTCCGCCGTCGTCCACGCTCACCAGGTCAAAGGCGGGCAGGGGAAGAGAACTGCTCACCGTGATCGTAAAGCCGCACCCGGCCTGCAAACCGTGATCGTCGGTGAAGAGTAGCGAAACCGGAAACGATTGTCCGAGATGCTCGAAGGCCGGCACCCACGCCAGTTCCACCGTCGTGGGCGACGCATTCGTCGTGCCGCTTGAGGGGGTGAGGATGGCGCCTGGTGGAAGCTGCTGTTCGCTCACGCTCAAGGGCCCGCCTTCCGGATCGGTCGCCATGAAGGATACGGTCAACGGTGTGCCGACTTCCGCGTTCATCGTGGTGGTCGGCCCCGTGCACGTGGGGGGATCGTTGGTGGAAATATTGACCAGCTCGATGATGAATTCCAAAGGCACCTTCCCGGTCGTCGTGAAGCCTGGGTGATTCTCCTCGATCGCCAGTTGCACGGCAAATCGCTGGCCGACGGTGCCGCCGGTGGTGTTCCAATTGAGAACCCCGGACGGACTCACCGAAAGCGGATTGCCTCCCACTTCCGGAATGGCAGGAATGCCTGACTCTACCACCGTGGCGAAACGCACGGCGATCGGGTCGCTGTCCGGGTCCACGAGCGGAATGGGCACCAGGTTGGTCGTGTTGATCGGTAGTTGGAGGATCACCGGGCTGGTCGTCTGCGGCGTGCCGGTGTTGGTGGTTCGAAGGTCGATGACCAGTTGCAACTTGGCGTTGGAAGCCGGCGCATTGACCACGTCGATCAGGCGAAACGTCTCTGAGCTGGTGATCGTGAAAACGCCATTGGAAGGAAAGGTGAGCGTGACCGTTCGCGAAAAGATGTCGTATTGCTCGCCGGTGATGTCGGTCAGCGAACCAATCTGCGCCGCCCCGAGCGACGAAAACTGTGCCCCGCTATGATCGATCGTGTAGACGATCGAGCCGGGCCCCGAGGTATTGCTGCGCCACGCTTCAACGACCGTCACGTCGATCGCAAGCGGATTGCCGCCGGCCGAGCGCTGCCAGGAGAGGTGACCAAAACGAAAATGGGACGCGTCGACCGTACGCGGCAGCCCGAGCAGAAGAATGCCGATAAAAAATGAAAGAAATTGCCGACGCATCGCAGCCAATCAAACCTGATCTGTACTCAGAGAATGTTTCCCAAAAAAAGCCGTGTGTACCCGAGTCGTTGACTCAGCCGGAAGTGTGCGTGGCGCTGCTTATGCAGGCAACCGCGAAGAAGCGGAATTCACAAGAAATTCGATATTGGGAGCGCTTCAACGCCGGCCGCGGCTGCGTTGGAAGGCGCGGGCGGCTTCCTTGCGCACACGTTCGTCGGGGTCTTCCTTGGCGAGGACCTTGAGCCACTCCAACACGTTTGGATCCTTGTCCTTGTAGTCCACCAAGGCGTCCGTTGCTTTGAGCCGGATTTCGGCGTCGGTGCTCTGCACGAAATTTACCAACGGCATCATGAACTCGCTGTTGTTCACGTCGTCGAAAGCGCGGATGTATTGCAGTGTGTCCTCCTTCTGCGTGGCGGCATTGGCGGACTGCACCAGGTTGAGCGCGATCTCGGACACGTCGGCATTCTTGCTGTAACCAAGCACGCGAAAGGCCGACCAACGTTCGTCGAAATCGAGTCCCGTGTTCGTCACCTTGGCGGCGAGGTCATTCTGGCGCGCTTCGGTCAGTGGCACTCGCCGCAGGGCGTCTTCCGCCCGCCCGCGGATTTCGCGTGAAGAATCCTTCGTCGCGATGTCCCACAGGGCCTGCTCGACTTCCGCGTCATCGGCGGCGAATTCGCGAAGATTGTTCACCGCGTTCCAGCGGGTGCGGCTATCCTTCGAATCGGCGGCCAGGGCGAGGAAGGCCGGTTTCAGGGCGAGGTTTTTCGCGCCACGCAAGGATTCGACCATGGCGCGAACCGTGCCGAAGTTGGTGGAATTCATCATCAAGGTCGCGGCGTGGGTCGCCATCGCGTCGTCGAAGAGATTGTTGCTGCGCAGCAGTCGCAGCGTACCGAACATCGACCGGTCAGGATTGGTCGTGGCCAGGAACTTGGCCTTCCATTCCTCCGCCTTTTCGGAATCCGGCGGCACCTGTCCGCGGTCCATCAGGTGCTTGGCGTTCTTGTTGAGGCTGACGACACTTTCTTCCAAGGACAGCAGTCGCGAGGCGAGGTCGCCGTTGTCCGCCGCCACCGTGATGGTGGTGGATCGATCCGGGCGCGTGGCGCGTTGAATGATCGATTTCGGCTTCGCCGCCGGTTTTCCAAGTTGTTGCTCCAAGTCCGCGACTTTCGAGCGCAACGAAGCAAGGCTCTTGAATTGGAACAGGACGAGGGCGACCAGGACCATGCCGATGATCATCGGCCAGAACGAGGATGGGCGTGAATTGTTATCGCTCATGACTAAATCGGGATGCAGCGATCAGATTAGCGCGGATTCCGATTAATTCAATTTGTTTGGACGTGAAGATTGCGGGAGACTCCACCCCATGTTCTTTCGACATTTTCTCACTGTCGCGCTCTTGGCGTGTGCCTTCAATGTGGCTGCTCTCGCACCGGCGTCCCATTTCAGCGACCACATGGTCTTGCAACGCGGCGTCGAAGTTCCCATCTGGGGCAAGGCCGATGCTGGCGCCAAGGTGACCGTTTCGTTCGCCGGTCAAACCGTCAGCACCCAGACGGGCAAGGATGGCAACTGGCGCCTGACGCTCAAGCCGTTGAAGGCCTCCGCCAAGGACCGCGAACTGACGATCAGTAGCGGCGGTAAGAAGAAGGTGATGAAGAATGTGCTCGTCGGCGAAGTCTGGG
>JBMYQZ010000027.1:0-226 GCA_049601855.1 Limisphaerales bacterium
GCTGCACGCAGGCCAACAGGAAATTCGCAACGAGCAACGCACACAAGCCGAGCGACTCAATCAAGGTAGGGCAATTCAACGGGTCACGACGAATGCTCTGCGCCTTCGACTCCGATCCGGGTGACGGCGTCTTGCTCACGCTCAACCCGGAGGCCAGTTCAGCGGACGCCCACCGAGGATGTGCACGTGCAGATGGGGCACGGATTCGCCTCCGTCTTTTCCGTTG
>JBMYQZ010000027.1:236-18564 GCA_049601855.1 Limisphaerales bacterium
CCACCCGGAAACCGCCCGCCTCCAGCCCTTCGGACTTGGCGATCTCGGCGGCTTTCAAGAACAGATGACCGATCAGTGCATGATCATCCGCGGTGGCTTCGGCAATTCTTGGAATGGGTTTCTTGGGAATGACGAGGATATGCGTCGGTGCCTGCGGGTTGATGTCGCGAAAGGCGAAGACGAGTTCATCCTGGTACACCTCGTCACAGGGGATTTCACCCGCGATGATCTTTTCGAACAGGGTCATGCCCCGAAGTTAGTGGACGAGCAGGGCGCAGTCCAAACTGGAATCATGCTGATCCAGGCACTCACGCAGGAAGGTCACGATCTGGTCGCTGGTCTCGATGCACTTCTTGGACCAGCGTTGGGCTCCGATGAGATGTTTCACACAACGTTTCAACCCACTCAGCCGCACAACACGCGGTGATTGGCTCAGCAGTTTGCCGAACTCGCGCTCCAGACGTTTGAAGAAAATCAGTTCGGTCGCACTGCCGTCTTCTTCCACCAAATCATTCAGATCCGCTTCCAGGATCTTCCCGTTCTTCAGCTGGGACTTCTTGACTTCCTTCTCGTCGGTCGTCACGTCGACACCGAGATTTTGCAACACCTGTTGGAGGGCGTAGGTGAACTCGCGAATCGTGACGACGTCCTGATTCAGATCGTTCTTGAAATAGTGCAGCACCGCGGTGGCAGCCTGGCGCACAAGGTTGGGATCGAGGTTCTGAACGGCCTCGCCGATCAGCTCGATCGTGACCTCCTCCGCATCGCAGGGGATCAGCTCCCCATCGGATGTTTCAAAAACCAGGGAGTGGGAATGTAGCTGTATCACGTTTGGTCTCTACTTGTTTGACGGCTTCGAGAAAATCTTCCGCTTCCTCAAAGCGTCGGTAGATGCTCGCGTAGCGAACGTAGGCAACCTTGTCCAAGTCCCGGATCGCGTTCATCACCTTCTGCCCGATGGCCGTGGTGGGCACTTCGGCGTCATGTTCGTTGGCGATTTCACCGCTCACGCGCGAAATCATCTCCTCAATTTCCTGAATGCTCACCGGCCGCTTCGAAAACGCGGCGTCGATTCCGGAATGCAGTTTCTCGCGGGAAAACTCCTCCCGTCGACCGTCCTGCTTCACCACCATCAATCGGGAACGCTCGACCTCTTCATACGTTGTGAAGCGATGCTGGCAACCGGTGCATTCGCGGCGACGCCGGATCGTCGCTCCATCGCGTGAAGCGCGGGAATCGACGACCTTGTCGTCCTGAAAGCCGCATTTAGGGCAACGCATAATAAGATTTAATAGCCCAAAGTATTGAGGTTGTTTTGGAGTTAACCACAATCGCTTGTGGTGACAAGGAGATTTGGGGGCTAATAAACAAAACTTATACACACAGGATCAGAGTTGTTAACCATGCGTTGAACGAAAGAAAAACTGATGACCCAGCATGCCATTCTCTCCGTCACGGAGGGAGGAGCCCACAAGTCGGAGAAGCACCCCAACCGAATCACCTGGAAGGAGTCGCAAGCTGGCTTCTCATTTGCCGACGGATCGTCGCCGGACCGCCGAAAGGAATTGGTTTGGATCCTGAAATTCGTTACGGAAAGGGCCGCGTGACTCCGGATGCCAACAAGCGAATTTTTCTGATCGCAGCGATTGGGCTGGCGCTCGATCAGTTGACCAAGTGGATTGTCATCCAAACGCTTCCACGGGGCGGGGAGTACATGGTGATCCCGGAGTTTTTCCGCTTCGTTCATTGGGGCAACACGGGGGCGGCTTGGAGCATGTTTCGCGACAACAATTACGGGCTGTTGATCGTGGCCATCATCGCCTTGGTGATTCTCTTTCAGCTCCGCCGACACTTTGGCGCGGAAACAAAGCTCGGACAATTCGCGCTGGGTCTGATGTTTGGCGGGATCGTCGGCAACATCATCGACCGAATCGCGCATGGCCACGTCGTCGACTTCCTCTACTTCTACGTGAAACGTCGCAGTGGTACGGAGATCGGGTTTCCCGCTTTCAACGTGGCGGACTCGGCGATCTGCATCGGGGTTGGTTTGCTGTTCGTCCTGTCTTGGCACGCCGATGAATCGACGGCGGACAATCCCTCCCCCGAGGCATCCACCAAGCCAGAGCTTTACGAACCTGAGACTGACTCATCGCCATGAAACCGATCTACCTCGTGGGGCCGACAGCCGTCGGCAAATCCGCGGTGGCGATGGAGTTGGCCGGGCGGATCAGTGGCGAAATTATCTCGGTGGACTCGATGCAGGTATATCGGGGACTCGATATCGGCACGGCCAAGCCATCGCCGGCGGAACAACAACAAGTCTCGCACCACCTGATCGATGTGGTTGAATTGGCTGACCCGTTTGATGCTGCCAAATTCGTCGCCCTGTGTTCTGAAATCATCGCTGCTGTCGAAGCGCGGGGAAACGTGCCGATCTTTTGCGGCGGCACCGGATTGTACCTCACGGCCTGGCTCGAAGGTCTGGGCGAAGCACCACCATCCGATCCCGAACTTCGCGAGTCGCTCGAAGCCAAATCGATGGACGAGCTCTTGCCCGAATTGCGGGAGGCTGATCCGACGACCTACAACCGGATCGATCGCGAGAATCCTCGCCGAGTGGTGCGAGCGCTGGAGGTTATTCGGCTGACGGGACGCCCCTTCTCGGAACAGCGCGCCGCCTGGACCGATTCTTCCGGTCCCGAGGAAACCGTGTTGTGCCTTGCGAGAGAGACCGACGATCTTCGCCGTCGCATCGATGCACGCGTCGATGAAATGTTCGAGGCTGGATTGGTTGCGGAAACCGAGTCGCTCTTGGAACGTGGCCTGTCCGAGAGCCGCGCGCCGATGCAGGCGATCGGCTATCGGCAAGTCGTCGAGCATCTCCAAGGTGACCGGGATCTCGACAACACCATCACACTCATCAAGACAAAGACCTGGCAGTTCGCCCGCCGACAAATGACGTGGTTTCGCAATCAGCTCAATGCCACGCAGATCCCGTTATCACCGGATGACGCACTCACCAGTGTCGCCGATCGCGTGCTCAAACTTTCCCAACCATGAGTGACGACGTGGACATCCGTCGGCGCCGGCGCGTGATCTGGACTTGCGTCACGATCGCCGCGCTCCCGTTGATCTTCTGTGGTTATCAACGCCTGCATGGCATCAACATGCTGAAGGCCAAACTCTATGACCTGAAGCAGGCCGGGGAAGAAATCGACTATCGGGCCTTCGCTCAGCCCATACCGAATTCGGAGAGCAATGCCGCGGTGGCATTGAGGAATCTGTTTCCGCGGATTGAGACGATCGACGGCCTGCTGCGCAGCCGGCCACCGGCGAACGAATTGGCGACCAATTTTCACCGCCGTCCGTTTCTGGAACTGAAGGAATGGGAAGCTTCGGTCTGGTTGGGAGACGAGAAGGTCCAACGCACCAACGACTGGGCGACCTTCATCCTGGAGCTTGGCTACCACACCAATCTCCTGAACGAGACAATCAGCGCGCTTGAACGTCCCCAGTTCCATACCGGCTACAATCCGGATAATGGCTTCCTCAATCTGCGGATGGATTTTCTGAGAGGGAGCCAACAGTTGGAGCGACTTCTGGCCTCCGGCTTTTCCTTCCACTTGCAGAACGGTGGCCGCGATCAAGCCCACCAATGTCTCCTCGCACTTCTGAAGCTCAGCCAAGGCATGCAAAACGATCGGCTCATCATTTCGGAATTGGTCAGTCAGGCGATCTTCTCCGCCGGACGAATGCTGATCTGGCAGGCCTTGCAGGTCGATGGCTGGACGGACAAACAACTGCGTGAATGGAGCGAGCAGGTGGCGAAATCGAATTTCGCCGACGGCATGATCAATGCCCGTCGCATGGAGTGAGCCATCAGCTATGAACACTTCCAACGCCTGATCGGACGCGGGGGAAACGAGTCGCAACGCCAGCAGGCATGGACAACGGCCGGGGAAAACATACCACGCAACGCCGTGACCGAATACTTCTCTGTGCCGATGTGGTATCTCGTCTGGCGGGAACAGGACTACTCGCTCAACCTCGATTCTTGGACGGCCGGCATCAATCATCTCAAGTCCACCAAGGAAGTCGGCTGGTTGGCGGTGAAGAATCGTTCCGCGGCGAATCGTCTGCCGTATGAACCGGTCCAATTTCAAGGCCCGAAGGAAACTTGGTGGAACGGGTTTCGCTATCTCTTCAGCAGCAAAGCGCTCCCGTGGGAGGAATCGGAGGGCGGTAGCAGGATGGCTACCGTCGTCGCGCAGCAACGCCTGATCCAAGTCGCGATTGCCATTCGACGCCACGGACTGCGCCACGGAAAGCCTCCGGAGAAACTGGATTCACTGGTCCCCGAGTTTCTCACGGACGTCCCCCTGGATCCGATGGACCTGAGACCGCTCCGCTATCAACTCAAGAACGATGCTTGGCTGCTCTACAGCATCGGGGTGAACGGCATTGATGACGGAGGTGACCGCACCCCAAGCGGTTCCGGATCGCGCTGGTCGACGTCCGACCGAAAGGATATCGCCTGGCCGCAACCCGCTCCGTAGCGCACATCACCCTTCCTTCGCCTTCAACTGATCCTTCAGCTCCGCCAACTGAAACTCGATCTCACGCATTTCTTCACGGGCGACGAGGTCGTTGTGGATGAGAATGTGAATGGCGCCGGCGATGGCGATGCCAAGGCTTTCACCCACCAGAAAGACCGCCCAAAGAATCTGCATCTTGGTGTTGTCGGATTGGTAGAACAGCCAGCCCCAAAGGGCGATGAGTAGGAAACCGACGATCATCAGGCTGATGGTCCACTTGTTGTTGTTGCTTTTCTCTTTTTCAAACATGGCACGAGAGTCCTTTCTGATCTGTTCGAGTTTGTCCTCCGACAGGTTTTCGGATTCGCGGAGGGCTTGTTTGATTTGTGAGTCGAGGTCGTCGTCCATGGTTCAGGATTCCTTTTCGATGAGTTCGCGAACCTTCTGTTTGGCGTAGTGAATGCGGGATTTGACCGTACCGACGGGCAGTTCCAGCGCGGTGGCAATGTCGTCGTACGAGAAGCCCTGAACGTAGGTCAGTGTGATAACCGCACGATCCTCGGGCTCCAGTTGTTCGATGGCGGCACGGATCTGTCCCAACCGGTCGGAACCATTCGAACGACTCGTCTCCATCTCTTCGGCCACCCGCGCCTTGGCCTCGCCATTGCGGACGTCCTTGCGCACCCAATCGACGTAGCAACGATGCGCGAGGCGAAACATCCACGGAGCGAATAAGGCCGGGTCCTTTAATTTCTGAATGCCGCCGGCGACGGACAGACAGGTTTCCTGCAACAGATCCCAGGCCGCCTGTTCATCACGACAGAGACCAAACTGGTAATTCCAGATCCGCTTCTGCCATCGCGAAAGCAACCGATCGAGCGCCTCCCCCTGCCCCCGGATCGCCCGGATGGTCAGGGTCTCGTCTTCGATCTGTTCCTTGTCGCGAGGCATGTTCGATAAGGTAGTCGAACAAGGATCACGAAAAGTTCAAGCGCGGTTAAAAAACTCAGCCCTTGGAACGATCTTCGACCCGCGGTAGTTCGAACCAGACGCAGGCACCCTTCTGTGAATCCGGATCACAGCCGACTTGACCACCCCAGCGCTCCACGGTCATCCGCACGAAGTAGAGTCCCAAACCCGATTGCCCGCTGCGGGAGTCTTTGCCCATCAGCTCAAACATGCACTCGGCAACCTCGGGCGAAACTCCGGGCCCTTCGTCTCGAACCTCGGCACGCACACGATCGCCACGAATGTCGATGCCCAGTTGGATCCGGGATTGACGGGGACTGAAGCGAAGGGCGTTGTCGAGCAGGTTGGCCCAGATTCGCGAGAGGCGAACGTCTTCACCAACCACCTGAATACGCTTCACACCCGGGGGCGAGGTCAGCGCAACCATGATCTCTTTGGATTGAAAAGAGAACGCGAGACGCTCCATCTCGGTCCGACAACTTGCGAGCAGATCGGGCGCCTTGTCCGGCTCCGTTTCGTAGTGTTCAAGATCCTCGATCTCAATGGCATACACTTCGAGGATGCGATGGATCAGGTTCTCGAGGTAGTTGAAAGAGGCTTGGGAGGATTTCAGGGCGAGCTTGGTATCATCAGGAACCTTCGGGTCGTGCTGCAAGAACTCCAACAAGGTCTTCACGCCGGCAACCGGGTTGCTCAGGTCATGCACCAAACAATTGACGAGCACCTCTTTCTTGCAGATTTCACGCTCGAGTTTCTCCTGCACCAGGTTGACATCGCGAAAGTGTTGCAGGGTTGACTGCATGCGCCGAAACGAGCGGTCGATCGGCCGGATGATCAGGAGATTTCGACGGCCGACTTTCACGGCGGTGGCGACCAGTTGCAGCGTGTCGCCAGCGGACAAGGCGTGCCCCCAGAAATCGGATTCCAATTCCTCGTTCTCCGTTTGCCTCCACATTCGTTCAGCCGCCGGCAAGAAGGTCTGCAAGGCTTCGAAGCAATCAACCGGATCCACCCGGTCGTGAATCCGCGGAACACGGGCATCCGACATCCCAAACCACGAGGGCGGCTCAGCAGCGAACCGATATCGGTTGTCTCGACCATGCTCCATCACGAGCACTTGTTGCGCTGACAAGACGTCGGCCAACAACCGTTTGGACCGGCGCTTGCGCGGGAGATTGAGCAGGCCTCGCATCATCCTCCCCACGGTGCCGTTCTCCCAGCGGGCGGGATCAAAGAGCCGGAGATGCGGAGCCGATACCGGGGCGATGTCGGAGCGGAGCGGATTCTGGCTGGCCGAATCAAACTCCAGCGAACGGATCGCGATCTCCTGAAACGCCGCTTCAACCCCATCCCCCGTCTTGGCGCTGGTCCGCCGCCACTCGATGCCAAGCGCGGCGAACTCCTCATAGTCTGCGTTTGAGAGATCCCATTCGCGCCTCAGATCGACCTTGTTGACCGACACCTGAAAGGGCACTCCCGGGGCAAATTCCATAATTCGCTGACGCAGCTCCAAGCCGTGTTCGAGCGTCGCTCGCCGGGTGCCTTCGATCACGAGCAGGTAGCCGGAGGCACCCATCAGGTGGGCTTCGTTGAGTTCCTCGAAACGATCTTCCCCAGCCGTGTCCCAGATCATGAGCATCACCCGGCGGCCCGGAATATCGACGAGCTTCTTGTCGATCTTGACCCCGAGTGTCGTGATGTATTTCTCACGAAACATCGAGTGCACGAACTGGGAAACGAGGCTGGTCTTGCCAACTCCGTAAGCCCCGATCAGGCAGATCTTTTTCTTGATGAGGTCGGAATCCATCGCTGGTGCACGATACCGCCACGGGACGGTTGTAGAACTGGAACCCTATCGGTGTTCGGATGCGCGACCTATGGGTATCGACCGGTATATTGCCGGATCGTGGCCGCGAGATTTCTATGTAGAATTGAATACCAATTCCTACGCATACATATCTTCCCGTAGAATTCCTAAGGTCACCCTTTCCAATTGGGCACACATGTCAGCGAAACTCAACGAACAATCAACCAACGCAGCAATGGAACAACCACGAGTTTTTCTAGTGGAAGACGACCCAGCCATGCACATGTTGTTGACGACGCTCATCGGAAGATCCGAGGAAGTTGAATTGGAATTGGGCGTGACGACGGCTGGCGAGGCGATCTCCCATGTCCCCCAGTCGACCGCCGATCTGATCTTGCTGGATTGGCATCTCCCCGACGGCACTGGCGAACATCTGCTACCGGAGATACTGGCGATCCGCCCGCAGATGAAGGTGCTGTTCATGTCCACTCTCTTTGAAGCCGATCGCGTGACCCAAGCCTTGAAAGATGGGGCATGGGGCTTCATCGACAAATGGCGGTTCGAAGAAGACTTGTTCGCGGGCATCCAAACGGTAATCGATGGAGAGCGGTTCGTGAGTCCTCCCCTGGACAGGTTGCTTGCCCTGCACTCAGAATCCGGGAACCAGGCGTCAGGCAGTCAATCAAGTATCTGATTGGCTTCTCGCTCCAGCATCATTCGGAGGAGACGAAAGCCAGAATTTTCACGAAGGAAACCTCCGGACTGGGCATCTTGGGGTAACGCCGACGTTTCGCGTTCCACAATTTGGCCACACGGGCAAGCTGTTCTTGCGAGAGTCTTGCCATGGCACGCAAGACGTATGGCTGGTGTTGATCACCACCACCGTAGCCTTTGGGCACAGGAGAAGAATCAATGCGGGCAAGCAGCCTTCCGGTATCATCGACCGCCGGCTTGGCTTTGACCGTTCCTCGGTAGTGCGGAGCGTTTCGTTTCGGAATCCATTTCCTCAGATCCGACTTGGTGTCGCGAAGACCTGGATCCTTTGCCAGGTTGTGCCACTGATGCGGATCCTTGGTCATGTCGTAGAGTTCCTCACCACCATCGGCATAACGAATGTAATGCCAACGCTCGGAGCGGACGGCGTGGTTGTTGCCGTGCCAGTGTGGTGAATGGGTGATGAGGGCGGGGTAGGGCCACCTGGCTTCCGGATCGCGAACCAGCGGGGCGATGCTTCGGCCTTCGATCTTCTCGTTCTTTGGCAAACCGCAGAGATCGATCAAAGTGGGATACATGTCGAGCAGGCTGACCGGACGTTTGCAGGTGGTGACGGCAGTGTTCCATGAATCGTCCCGCAGTTTTTCCGGTACGTGGATGATCAGAGGCGTGCGGGTGGTCTGTTCCCAGAGCGCAGACTTGGCGATCTTCTTTTCGCCGATGTCGTAGCCGTGGTCACCCCAAAGAACGATGATGGTGTTGTCGCGGTATTTACTTTTCTCCAAGGCATTCAGCACGTGCCCGACACAGGCGTCGGCGAAAGAGTCGGAGGCGAGGCAGGCCTGTACCGCTTCCTTCCATTTGCCGCTGTTGCGGATGTGTTTGATGTGGCGTTCACCCATGCGTTTGCCAATCGCAGGAATGTCGTCGAAGTCATCCGGCTTGTGTGGCGGGAGTTGAACGTCCTCGAGTGGGTGCAGGTCGAAATACTTGCGCGGCGCATACCACGGGAGATGCGGCAGGTAGATGCCGCAGCCGAGGAAGAAGGGTTTGTCATGCTCGCGTTGAAGAAACTTCGCGGCTCCTTCGGCGGTCTTCCAATCAGGGTTGGCCTGATCGGGATGATCCGTCGGCCCCCAATCGATCAGGCGGGCAAGGATGGGATTGGATTCAAACTTTGGGCGTAGTCCGTGCGCGTAGCGATCGCGCTTGGGCGGGGGGATCATTCCCGTTCGCGTCGAGTAAACATGATCCCATGCCTCCGCATCGGAGAACTTGCCGTGCGCCTGGTGGTAGAGCTTGCCGCCACCCCACGCGAGGTAACCGTGCTTGCGGAAGTACTGCGGCAACGTCACCCAGTCTTTGTACTGAGGCAGGTCGCGAAACCAATTCAGGTTCCCATAAATGCCAGTGGTCGACGGACGCAGTCCCATCATGATCGCCGTGCGCGAGGGACTGCATAGGGGCGCAGCGCAATGCGCCTGTTCAAACAGCACGCCCTTGCCGGCGAGCTTGTCGATGTTCGGCGTCTTGGCCTGCGAATGACCACCAAGACAGCCCACCCAGTCATTCAAGTCGTCCACGGCGATGAACAACACGTTCGGAGGGCCCGCCTTCACGAACATGGCGAGAAAGAGCAACAGGAGTGGAAGTGTCGTCTTTTTCAATTCGTTCTCTCCCGATGGGTTCCCACGGTTCTGCTTGTTTTTGTCTGCCTTCTACTTTCCGTGCTCTCGCAGCAGTTTGGCAATCTGAGGGCGGATCCGTTTGATCTGTTGAAGGTCGAATTCCCGCCCGGTGGCTTCCCCGATGGCGCGATAGAAGCCGGCGGTGTCTTCGTTCCAATCCGAGGAAACAATTTCGCCCGCGGTCTGGCGGCGTTTGTTTCGTTTGGTCGTGGAGGCGCCTTTTCGCAGCAGAAACCTCACGATGTCGATCTCACCGGCAAACGCGGCCACATGGAGCGGGGTGTTGCCGTCGCCATTCTCGAAGTTTGCACGGGCTCCTTCATGGAAGAGATGTCTCAGGATTTCCAGCTGCCCGTGATAGGCGGCTGTACTCATGGGGGAGCCACCTTCTTTGGGGAGAGCGTTCACCAAGGCTCCCTTCGCAAGAAGGCGTTTGGTTGCGACGAGATCACCTTGGGCGATGGCGGTCTCGAGCGCTTTCTGTAATTCGGCCCGGTCCTTCAATTCAGGGCTGACGTGGAAAATGAAGTCGTTGCTGAACAGTCCACCGGGATTCTGGACCTGGATCAGGTGCATACCAATCTCAGGCAGTGAATTCAGGGCGATTTCCACCCGGTCGTGCTTGGCGAGATTGATGGTCGCTGGGACTTTGCGCCCGTTGACGAAAACGCTTGCGCCTTTGCGGATATGACGTCCGCTGATTTTCATGGTCCGGTTGTTGGCGGAGAGTCTCGGGAACTGTTGTTTGCCGCGTTGACTGTGAATCGGGCCCCGGGTCCATAGGGCAGGCTGCGGGTGGTCGTAGTCGTCGCTCTCGCCGTGGCGGCCGGTGAACGTTCCAATGAACCTGCCGGTCGAAGCGAGTTTGATCAGGCGATCGCGAGAGTATGATTTGCGCTCTCCGGCCGTTTCCACATAGCTGCCGTTCTGGAACTGCAGCTTAACGGAGGTCGACTCGCCACCTTTGATGAAGGCGCCTTCCGCTTGCAGAACAATACCGCCTTCGCCCGCTGATTTCTCCAAGGCGGCGAGTAGATCTTCGTCGGCGGTGGATCGGTTCAGGGTCGTCTGGCGGGCGAATGAACCGGAGAAACCGGTGCTGCCTTCGAGCACCATGTTCCAGACCGGATCGAAACGCTCTTTGCTACGCCAGGAGAAGCGCCACATGTTTCGCTCGGGAATGCCTCGTTCGGCGACGCGGCGATAGAAGTCGAAGTCGATGATGTTCAGGCGACCTTGGGGCAGGATGAGGAAGCGGTCGTAAGCTCCGCGCCAGGTCGGGGCGTCCATACCAGTGCCGGGGGTGTTGCTGCTCACCCAGAAGGGCATGCGATGGCAGTTCCCACAGACGTTGGGCCTTGGTTTGTCTTCGTGATTGCCTTTGATGTGAAAGAGTTCGAATCCGTCCTTGGCGCGCTTAGAAAGCTGGTTGTCGTAGGCGCGGCGTTGAGCCGGCGGATAGGTGACATTGAGGAGGAACTTGGCCATATCGTCGCGTTCCTGTTTCGTCAATCTGCCGGCCTTGCCCTCGTCGTTTTGGCCCTCCTTGCCAACCATGGCCATCGTGGCAGCCAGTCCTCCGTCGATGAGATGACGGGTGGAGCTTTCGGGGACGTTGATGTCGCTGTTTGGTTCGACGTGTTTGCGGATGCTCGCGCTGTTGTTGCCGCCGTAGGGATCACCGGGAATGCCGTCCCAATGATAGGGCTCCGTGTCGCGCAAGCCGCGGACCGGCATCGTGGAGCGTGGCATGATCTGGTTGCCGCCGGTGACGATCGGCGTCTTGAGCACCCAGAGGAGTTGATCGGTGTGTCCGTCCGGATGGCAACTGGCGCAGGAGAAGGTGCCGGTCGTGGAGGCGGCGGCCTTGTTGAAGGCGATTCGACCGCGTTTGAACGTCGGATGAGTCGGGTCGTTCAGTGTGATCGTGCAGCAGACCTTCAGACTCTTCGGATTCGAAACATCAACCAGCGAAACGGTATTCGCGACCGCATTCAGCACCCAGGCCAGGGTTGGTTTACCTTTTTTGTCTTCCTGTATCGCAATGCCGCGCGGAACGGCACCAACCGAAACGCGGTCGAGAATCTCGCCCGAATTCGCATCCATCGTGAAGAACTTGTCAGAACCGGCCGCAGTGGCAAACAGGGTGGAGTCATCGGCACTGATCTGAATGGCGAATGGAGTCGCCAGTGCGTGGCCAGGCCTCGGTTGACTGGGAGGTAGCGGTTCGAGTTCGATGAGCTTGGGTTTCACGGATTTGTCACCGGCGAAATCAATGCGCGTGATCTGATTGAGGAAGGCGCGATTCTCCAGTTCCTTGAGTCCGTGTTTCTTCGTACCGGCGCGACCGTTCACATCATTGCGGGCATCGGCTTGGGCGACGAAGACGTTGCCCTTCGAATCCACGGTCATGCCATAGAGCAAGGTGCCAATGGTATTCACCACGGTGACGAATTTGTCGGTCTTGGTGTCGTAGACGTAAAGATCGCGATCGGGAACGCGAGGGTGTTTCACGATGTCGGTCGTGTGTCCGATTGACAGCACGTTGTTGACGCGGATCGAGTGTTCCCAGGCATCGAAGGTCACCAGATCGCCGTCGATCTTGTCCTTCGCCCCGCCGGAAAGCTGGGTCTTGTTGTTGGACTCGAACGGCAATACGTAGAGCCGATCACCCCGGACCACGATGGCGCGTGGATCCTGCGCGGTAATGGTCAAGCGCTTGGTGATCTTCCGACTGGCAACATTGACGACGGCAATCCGATTCTCAGAGGACAGGGCCACGTAAGCCTTTTCATTGTTTGCAAAGGCGATCCCAACCGGTTCGTCAAAGCGGGTTGCCTTCGTTTCCGGGTTGAGGTCTTGAACGGTGGCAATGACGTGGAGGTAGGTCGGACTCTTCTTGTCCGTGTCAATGACGCTGACCGAATCGGAAACATGATTGGCCACCCAGATCTCCTTCCCGTCCGGGCGAACCGCCACACAAACGGGATCCACGCCGACATCAATGCGGTGAACCACTTTTCTCGATTTCGTGTCGATGACATCAATCGTATCCGCCGGTGTGTTCGCCACGAACACGCGGTCGCCATGAAGGGCGATCGGGCGGGAATGGGGACTGAGGAAAGACGGGTGTCCGACCTTGGCGGCCGGGGATGAAACGGCGGCAACAAGCGCCAGGCCAATAATGATACCTAATCTCTTCATAGGGACTCGTGAAGACTCCGGCTCACCGGAGGATGGTTACAGGTCAAGTTCTCGGGGTTTGGCAAAACCACCGATCCAATTGGGGCTGGACCACGCGATGCCGCCGTCCAGCTGCCGAACGCGCACGTAGTAATAGTCGCCGCGCCGGGGATTCTTCTCGTCGAAAAACTCGAGATCGTATTCCAGTGGTACGTCATGGCGGATCCGGCGAATCGTGACGGTGTCGAAGAACTGATCGATACGCTTCCGATGCGTCGCCACGCCGTCCTTCAAGTCTGCCAGCCGGAATCGGATTTGTTGCGCGGGCAGTCGTGCCGGTTTGCGAAACGCCGCCGGCGTGCTCGGGCGTTCGTTCGCGCCGCGAAGATCGATCGTGATCGTGGCGTCGGCGGTGATGTCGCTCAGATCCACGACCAGGTTCTTCCAGCCACCGCGAGTGATCAGGCCGAATTCCGCCTGCTGTTCCCCCGTTCGTTTCACGCTCTCGGAAAGCCGATTCTGAAGCGCCGGCGACGAGATGGAATTCAATCCGGCATCCGCAACCGACACAGTCCCTCGCCAGGGACGCCAGCCACGTGGACTGTCACGAATCTCCGGATCAGTGGAGGAATGGAAGCTGATTTCAAATTGATCCTGCCGATCCTTCGACGCCTTCTTCGCGACCAGGAGATCATCCTTCCAGAACGTCTCACCATTCTTGATCACCACCACCTCGGCCAGCGGCGCCGTGCCAACAATCTTGCCACGCAGATTGCGCTTAGTCTTGAAGTCCGTGCGAATTCCCATGCGTGCGCCGTTCATCTTCACGCCCATGATGATTCGTTGACCAGTCGTGGCGTAAGCAGACAGACGTTTCATCGACGTGAAAATGGATTCGCGAGTCTTCTCACGTGACCAAACCGCGGCCAATCCGCCGCGCGCCGCCAATCCGCCCGGCAATGGAGTGCTGTACCCGGGATGACTCAAGTGATCATCCGAGGCCGCGACAAATCCGACTTCGTGACCGTGCTTGAGATACATCTTTCCGAACCACTCGAAATGGCCGTGCATCGACATGATCTCGACCAACGTCTCCATGTGCCGCTCGTTCATGCGATACTCACCCGGTTGATGCGCGTGCGGAATGATCAGCACATCGTCCATGTCGTTCTCATTCGCGAGTCGGCGATAGAGTTGAGACAGAACGGGCGCAGTCTGGTTTGGCACCCGCTTCCGATCTTTGGTGTCGCGAAAGAACACGTTGTGATGACCACCCGAAGCCGTTCCCACCGTCCACTCGTAACCAGGGATGGCCACAAACTCGCCGTCGCGATTGTATTCGTTCACCTTCTCCAGCAGGCGTTTCCACTCCGAATCATCCATCCACAAGTCGTGTTCGGAGAGGGTCAGGAAATCGAGTCGCGCATCATCGCGCCCAAAGCGGAAGTAGGCGTCCGGCGTCCCCTGTCCCTCGGCAAAACCGCAATGCCCATGCGTCTCACCCCAGAACACGCGCAGCCGCGGATTCTCCCGAACCCAGATCGGATTGCACTCGCCGGCGATCTTGCCGTCGGCGGAAGCGATCTTGAGCCGATATATCCCCGGCTCCTTGAAACTCACGTTTCGAAGCAACGAAATCGCATCGGTGCCGGCGGCAATCTTGCGGAACGGCTGCCCATTCACTGACACCGAGTATTCCGGAATGGACCCGTTCGCTCGGTTGTAGAAGTAATCTTCGCTGCGCACGGAGACATCAAAATTCTCATCCGGCACAACGATCGATGGCGCAAAGCCCCGGACTCCAAACGCCGGCCCTCCTCCCACGCGGTAGGTCTGCATCGGAAGGGTGTAGAGATCACGATTGCCCTTGAGATTGACGTAGAGCGGCAGGGGAAAAGCATCGTTGCTGTATGTCTGAACCTTGAATCCTCGCGAACCGCCGCTGCGATCGCCGTAAGTGATGGTGACCGTATCGCCCTGTTTCAATTCACCTGCTTTCAACTCAAAGAAAAGCCCCGGTGCACCACGGCGAAAGCCTCCGTGCATGCCTTGCAGCGACCGTGTATTCGGCGCGAGCTTCGCAGACGGATTGGACGATTCGATCGTGATGTAATTGTCGTCCTTCGGATCGCTGGTCTGATAAAGCCCTTGATTCGACATGAAATGCTTGGCCACAAGAAAACCGCCACCCGGTGCCATCGGCATTGTTCCGAAGTGATAAGTCTGCCGAATGGTCACGTAAGCTCCCGGTGCGAACGGTCCCTTCTGATCCGTCGTGACGTCCCCGATCGCTTTCGGTCGCTCGTCGTGAATCCGAAGTTCGCGAATCGACTGATCGAGCAGCAATCGGTTCCCTCTCCCCGTCGCTCCCCTTCCCATCATCCTCGAGATCAATGAGGGCAATTCCACCGGTAGCGTTCCCCCGTTCAAAGCGTGGGCATTGGCCCATGCCCAGACGACCTTCGCCCGGGCGATGCCGTTCTCTTGGCTCGTTGGAGACGCGGCAGCCTCCTTTTTCAACTGCTCCACCCGCCCACGGAGATCCGCTGACAAATAGTCAGCGGCCTGTACGCCGAGTGCACAGAGAAGTCCGGCGACGATGCCGATAGTACCGAGACGATGAATAAGCCTGTTCATGAGAATCAGCGAAGCACTCCCACGCAACCTGGCGTTGTTACATCGGTATTGGATTGGGGGCTTTCGTCAGGCATGGTGAAATAACACCGTGGGATCGGCGGCCAACAAAGAGAAAATCCTTCGAATGATGCAAGGGAATGGAACAGCCACAGAACACACGGAAAAGCTTAGGCCCAAGTTCTGAGTCCGTGTTTTCCGTTCCTTCCGTGGTTGAAATGGTTTTCTTCCGCCGGAATCAAGCCAGCTTCCATTCTCCACGTCCAGGGCGGCTGAGCAGCGCGTTCGCTTCCTTGTCTCCCGGGAATTCGTATTTCTTTGGATCCCATTTCATCTCCCGACCCAGTTGGTAACCGTGGTTGGCCAGGCTGCAAAGGATGCTCGTGTGGGCGCCGAAGGAAACGTCCGCCACGGGTTTCTTGCGGCTGCGGATGCAGTCCACCCAATTGCGGCGATGGCTCGATCCGATGTCAGGCAAACGCCAATCGTTGGGGCCGAAAGGTGAATCTACCGCACTCTTCGGGTCGGCCGTGATACCGCGGCGATCGACGTAGAGTGTTCCTTCGTCGCCGTAAAAGATGACATCATTGAAGGGATCCTTGGTGCTTTCGTGGATGATCTCCAGACCATCGGCATAGATCATCTTCAAGCCGCTGTTGCCGCTGTTGCCGCTGTTGGGTGGGATGATTTTGACCGGGCCGGTTTCGTCAATGTCCATGGCCCACTTGGCGATGTCGTAGTGATGAGCGCCCATGTCACTCAATCCGCCACCGGCGTATTCCCGGTAACGGCGCCATGCCGGAAAATGCCGATGCACGTCCGTCGGGCAGAGGACGGAGTTGAATGCACGCATCGGGGCCGGACCGAGCCACATGTCCCAGTCGATTCCTTCCGGTTTCTTTTCAGCCGGCAGATCACAGGGGACGCCAGCCGACCCGACACCAATCTTGATCTTGGTCACCTTGCCGACGCGTCCGTTGCGGACGCATTCGACCGCCTTCCGGAAATAGCCACGGAACTCAGTCCGTTGCTGGCTGCCAACTTGATAGACAATGTCGTTTTTGCGGGCGGCCTTCACCGTTTCCAGGGCGGCTTGAATAGTGACGGTCAGCGGCTTCTCGCAATACACATCCTTCTTGGCCTCGGCGGCCATGATCGAGGGAATGGCGTGCCAATGGTCGGGCGTGCCGATGACGGCGGCATCCACGCGTTTGTCGGAAAGGGTTTCGCGAAAATCGACCACGGCCTTGCAGTCGTGCTTCTCCCCGTACTTTTGACTCACCCGACCCATGGCGTGGTCGAGTCGTACCTTGGCCACTTCCGCCACACTCACAACCCGGCAATCCTTCTGTCCCAGGAAGAATCCCAGATGACCGCCGCTTTGTTTGCCTACACCGATGAAGCCGATGTTGATCGTTTCGCTCGGCTTGTTGGCCCAGACATCGCTGGTGATGATGTTCGGGAGAACGGCCGTTGCGGCAGCCGTTTTCAGGAAGGAACGGCGAGAGGTTGTGAGACGGTTCTTGTTCATGGGTCTGAGGAGATTAGCGGGGAACTCTGGATGCGACCAGAATTGAGCAACCACGGAATACACTGAAGACACGGAAAAGCTTAGACCCAAGTTCTGCTTCCGTGTCTTCCGTTCCTTCCGTGGTTGAATCAGTTCCCCTCAATCTGTGATCTTTTCGATTCGCTTAGCGAAGCGTCATGTGGTCGCCGCCTTGGAATGATCCGAATTCCACCTTCACCGTTCCGCTGACGGGAGCCCCCGCCTCGCGCTTGGCTTGGTCGAAGGTGACCGTGCCTCCGGTCATGACGAGGTTTCGTTTGTCCCGGGTCAGCATCAGCTTGGCGAGGAACCACCACGGATTGCCCTCGATGACGACGCCGCTGACTGCGGCCGGCTCCGAGGATGGCTGGAAGGCCTTCGAACTCGCGATGAGTTTCATCATCCACTTTCGGTTGTTTGGTTTTCGCAGGCCATGAAACACGATTGCTGGTGGACTGCGTTTCCGGGACGCGCGGCTGCCGCGGTCGTTGCTGGGCTCGGCGCTGACGCCAAGGGCGCTGAATTCCATTGGTTTGCCCGCCTCGACAACTTCCAATTGGGTTTCGCCCGTGGCGGCGGGATTCTCCGGAGTCTCATCCGTCCATCGGGTTGAAAACGTACCCTCCGCGGAGCCGGCGATCTTGATGGCCAATTGCGTGCGCGCGCCGAGGGTGATGTTCGCGACGCCGCTTTCGAAGTCCTTGGCGACCGTGGCCCGCCGGCCGCGAATAAACGCTTTGAGGCGGGCGATGCCGCGCCTGAAGCCGCGATTCTCAGGCAGGACATGTTCCCCGATCAGTTCCACCGTCTGGTCGATATCCGCGATGAGCGTTTCTTCGTTCCAATGATCCGCCAACAGTTCATTGATGGTCTTGAGGTAGAGCTTCTGGATCTCGGGACGTTGATACAGGCGACTGGCCAGGACGGATTTGGAATGGACGGACTTCACTTCCGAACGGAAATCGGCAAGCGGCACGTTTTCGATGAACGCGGTGTCGGCGCCCCACGGGATGAAATGAAACTTCTTCGTCGCCGGATGACGGTAGAGATAGAAGTTGTTTTGATTGTTCGAGTAGCCGTCAAAAAACCGATCAAGCTCTCGGTTGCCCAGTATTTGACGAACGCGGGCAGGTCCAGGAACTCGCCGAGTTCCTCCAGGGTAAACGTGTCACGATTCATGAGTTCGGCCAGCTCGCGAATGTATTTGAGCTTGGCCTGGTCGTTCTTCTTCTCAAATCGCTGCACCGAT